>CAYXDU010000011.1:0-8417 GCA_964463895.1 Candidatus Woesearchaeota archaeon
TTCTTTTAAATCAGCGATTTCTGAGAGAGGTTTGTCATTTCTGATGGCATTTATTCTTGGAAATCTTAAAGCCCAGCCTGAATTGTAATTTGGAGAATGCTGAATTTCCTGATATGTTATAGCGACGATAATTTTTGGTTTTATTTTTGCTGTTTTTCCTTTTTCTGAAATAATTAATGGTTTTAGCAATTCATTAAGTTTGTCAAAATTTACTTCTCCCTGTTCTGACTTTTCTTTTATGCCAGTTCCGACTTTTCCAATTTCAAGATATTCTCCTTGCTTTTTTCCACGACAAGATAATATGAAACTACTCAGCCAACCTGAACGTTTTCCTTTTCCATGTTCTGCACCTGTAATTACCAAGTCTAAATCTTTTTCAGAGGGTTTTAATTTTAGCATGTGCCCGACTCTGCTTCCGGGCTGGTATTTTGCATTAAGATTCTTGAACATTACCCCTTCTTGATTATCTTTAAGTGCTTTTTTGTAAAACTCTTTTGTTTTATTTTCATCTGAAGTAATGATTTGTTTTGATGCAATTATTTTGAAAGATTTGTTTGTTAAAATTTTTCTTAATAATACTGAACGTTTTTTGAATGGTTCATTGAGGAAAGATTTTCCATTGTAATAAAGAACATCAAAAACATTTATTTCAACAGGAAGTTCTTTTTGCATTTTTTCAATTCCATATTTTCTTCTTATTCTCTGGGATATTGCCTGAAAGGGAGTGTATTCTTTTGTTTTTTTGTCATAGCCAACAGCCTCAGAATCCAGGATAAATGATTTTCCTTTTACATATTTTAAAATAAAATCTTTTACTTCTGGAAATTGTTTTGTTACATTTTCAAGACGTCGCGTGAATAAAAAGACATTTGAGTCACGTTTGTGTATAATTAATCTGAAACCGTCGTATTTGTATTCTACTGCTGCGGGTTTTCCCACTGCTTTGAATGCTGCTTCAATTGTTGGTGCTTTTTGCGCAAGCATTGCTTTAATTGGTTTTCCGACCTGAAGAGTTGCTTTATCAAGTTCTTTTAATTTTTTCTTTTTACAAATTTCAAAAACCAAAGCAATATCATTTGTCTTGTCAATTGCTTCCTGGATTTTTTCAGAAACATTTTTTTTATCTGATTTTGGAAAAAAAGCTTTTGCTAAACTTTCACGGATTGTTGATTCCTTTATTCCGATTCTTAAGTCACCGATTAAAGTCCTTACAAGGTATAGTGCTTCTGTTGGTTCAGCAGAAGTCAGGAGTTCTGTGATTAAAGATAATTTTTTATTTACTGTTCCTTTTCCTTCAAGTTCTGGAAGTTTTCTTAGATTTTCAATTACTTTTTCTGTTTTTAAAATATGTGAATGAAGTGTTGATTGTTTTTTTGAGTTTGTCAGGAGTTGTGCAACTTTTCCAATGTCGCCGAGTTGTTTCCATTCATGCAAAACCTTTTGAGGTTCTGTTCCAGTGGATTTTGAAATTGCTTTTATTGCAAGCTGGTTTGAAATTCCAATTCTTCTTTCGTCGTATTCAGGATAGATATCGCCAAGCAAAAGATACATGACATCTCTATCATCTTCAGAAAGATGCTCTAAAAATTTAGAAAGCATTTTTATTTTTTCAAGACGTTTTGTTGTTGAATTCAAATCTTCGTAAAGTTCTGCAAGTTTTTTGTAAAGCATTTTATTTTTTATTTTTTGAGATATATAATTTAATTATGTCGTAGATTACAATTATTGTATAAGCTATCTGAAGGATTATGAAAATTAAATCATTTATATGAAAGCTATAGAGTATCAAACAGATTCCTCCTAACAAAAGAAAAGGATAGATATATCTTCTTCTAATTCTTTTTTTTATAGAAATCATAAATGTTCCGACTATTATTGAAATTAATCCTAAAATTCCAATTATTTTGAAAATGTTTATCACCATTTTATTAAATGATTAAGGAGAATGAGTTTTTAATGTTTTTTCTTTAGTGAAATGAATAAAATTCCAATAACCCCAATAACAAAAGTAATCGGAGCTACAACAAGGGCAATAATAAAAAAGCCTGCATGCAATGTTTCAAAAAGCAATTTTAAATTTTCAAATTTTATTGCTAAAGCATAAAATAAATTATGTAATATTGAACCCAAAAAAGGTGCCATTGCTGAAATTCCTGTTAAAATTGAGAAAAATTTTAATTTCTTTTTTTCTTTCCTTGCGAAAATTATTAGAAAAATTCCAAGTATGAGAAACAAGATTCCTAATATCGCTTTAATAATAAATAATCTTTCAAAAATTATAAATGAAATTATTAATAAAATAAAAATTATGATTAAAGAGTAAAAAATTGATTTTGTTTTTTTATTCATTTTTATTTCTTCCTTTTTGAAAAGAAAAATAAAATTCCGACTATTACTGGAATTAAAGAAATTGCTAAGAAAGTGATTATTTCTCTGTAAGTGTTAAAAACAATTATGGTTCCGATTCCTGCGATTACAAATAAAACCCCTCCTATTTTTGGTCTGAACCACGCTATTATAAGACATCCAATGAAAATTATTGTTGGTAAAAGATGAATTAAAAATCCCCAACTTAATATTGGAACGTCGAATGCGAGCATTGATAAAAGAATTATATAAAGAATTGCCACAATTTTTGCAGCGAGATTTAGCCGTTTTTTTGTTTGGGGTTTCATTTTATTCAGTCAGTTCTTCAACTTCTTTTTTTCCTTCTTCAAGTTCTTTAACTTGTTCTTTGTCAAGTTCAAGAAGCAAAGTTTGAAATTCGCCGACATGTGTTTTTTCCTCTTTTGCAATGTCAAGAAGAATTGCCTTGATTTTCTTATTTTTGGATTTTGCTGCAAGTTGTTCATATAAACTAACAGCGTCAAGTTCTGCAATCATTCCTAAACGAAGAATCTCTTTTTCAATGTCTTCTTCCGGAACTTTATCTAAATCTATTGGTGAGCTTGATAACATAATAAGAAAAAGGAGAGAGGGTTTTTATAGGTTTTGGGTTATTTTTCATTCATGATTTCATCAATTTTTTCCTGATTAATAACATCATATTTTCCACTTAAACCTTTTATTTTTCCTTTTCCAGTTTCATTATTTCCTATTGCAAGAATGTCCTCTTTTTTTATTTCATAAGGAAGAAAAATTCCATTTGAAATTTTATAAGAATCTTTCTTTACTTCCAAAACTATTTCAACTTTTAATTCTTCTTTATAAAAAACAACAAAATCATTTCTGGAAATATTTTCAATAGATTTCATTTTATTTCCCCTTCCTGCCACCAGCCCTTACACTTGGACGAACTTTTGAAGTTGGATGTTTGCTTCTTAATCCCCGTGATTTTTTTCCTGCAGATGTTAAACCACGAAGAACTCTGTTTTTGTTTGAGCCCTTGCTTGTCCATGAAAAGTTTTTGTCGTTTTTGATTTCAGGTTTGCTTGGGTCAATGCAGATTACTTCATAAAAATAATTTATTCCGTCTTTTCCAATTTGATATGAATTTAGAACTTCGAGATTTTTGTGTTTGTTTTGGACTCTTGATTCTGCAATCCATTTGTAAGACATTTTCAGAGTTTTTCGCGCGTGAAGTCGTTTGCTTCTACGTCCTTTGTTTGGTCGCGAACGTTTGTGCCCTCCACGTTTAACTCTTATTCTTATTACAACAAATCCTTTTTTGTCTTTGTAACCTAATGCTCTTGCACGGTCTAATCTCAGAGGTTTGTCAACTTTGACCTGCGCTTCTGATTTTCGCCATTCAATCATTCGTTCCCGCAAAGTTTTTGCATCGGGTTTTTTCCATGCCTGTTTTATATAATGATACATTCCCTTTGCACTCTTTGATTTTTCTTTAGATTCTTTTGTCATGTTAGTTTTAGAAAAATTCGGTTTTTAAAGTTTGGGGTTAGATTTATATATTGGAAAATATATATTGGAATATAAAAGAGGAGAATGAAAAAGAAAATTTCTGGAAAGTCAGGGAAGAAGGTAATTGTAAGATTAAATAAAACAAATCTAATTGTTATTGGAATTTGTGTTTTAATTGTTGTGGCTGTTTTGATTATTGCTTTTGGAGGAAAGAAATCTTTGAGTCAGGAGGGATTGGAAGCAGGTTCACAAGAAGGAACAACAGAAGAACAAAAAGGTTTTTTTGATTTCTTTTTGAAACTTTTTGATAAATCAACCTTTGAAGATTTTGATATTCCTGATGGTGGGGATTCTGATGCTGATTTGCCTTCTAATACAGATACAAATGATTCTTCAGAAACAGATAATCAACAAGAGAGTCAAATCTGCGGAAATACTTGTGCACAAGGATATAATCAAAAACCATATCCAGATTGCAGTTGTTATCTTGCAGATACAAACACAGACACAGACGGCGACGGAGTAAATGATAATGCAGATGCTTTCCCAAATGATGCTACTGAATCAGAAGACACAGACGGCGACGGGGTGGGAGATAATGCAGATGCTTTCCCAAATGATCCTGATAAATGGCAATTGCCTGATTGTGATGATAGTGATAATGGGAAGGATGTCCATATAAAAGGAACAACAGAAGGATTGGATGATTGTTGCACAGAAGAAGCAGGGAATGTTTGCTTAATCAACGGGATTTCTGATTATATTATGGAGCATTATTGCAATGCTACTAATAATCCAGTTTATGAGGTGATTAAATGTCCTGCAGGAGAAAAATGTGTTGCTAATTTAGGGAAATGTGTTCCTGAATCTGAATTTTTTTGCAATGCAAGTGATTGGGAGGAGTTTATGGGAGAATGGAGTGATCCTGCAACAGAAGCAACATGTACTGACGTAACAGGTACATATACTGACCAATGTGCTGGTAATGGAAGATATATTTATGAATATAATTGTATAGATAATTTTTGTGTTCAGGATTATGTAGAATGTAGCGGGCCAGACCAGTGCGTGAGTTCTAGTGCTACTCACTGCACAAGAATTCCTGCAGATGAAATTTTAACTAATACAAATTCACAATGTTATGGAAGGACAAGATTGGTAAATACTTGTTGGTGTTATGATGTTTGTAACTATGATAATTGTGAAGATACTTATTTATATTGCTCACAAAATGGATTTTATTATGTTTGTGCATGGGATGCAGGAGATAATCAGTGTTGGGTAGATAATGTTTGTGCGATTTCTTAAATTATTCTTAATTCTAAAAATATATGAGGCTACTCGGATTTGGTCTCAGAAAATCTCTGTAAGATTCTGGACTAGCACTTGAACAAGTTCAAGCACTAAACCGCAAGCAGTCCAAATCCAATGAGGCTACTCGGATTTGAACCGAGGACCCCGGCCTTATCAGAGCCGTACTCTAACCAGACTGAGCTATAGCCTCATATCAAAATCAGAGATTTGGACTATTTATAAGTTTTTGCGATTCAATAAATTTTTTATATTTTGCTATGTGCTTTGGATTTTTTGGAGAAATCTCTTTCATGAATTTGTGAAACATTTTAATACCTCTAATTGTTATTATATAACTTCTTTGTCTTTTGAATTTTTTATTAAATAGCTGAGAATATCTTGTTGTTCTTAGATTCAATTCTTGAAACAATTTTAAAAGTTGTTCAGATAATTTAAAGGAAATTGTTGTAATGTAAATTCTAGGATATAGTTTGTTATTCTTTTTTTCAAGATAAATTCCTCCGTCAGTATCAAAAATCCCTCTTAGAATTGCTTTTTTTAAATTATCTTTTGCGAGAAATATTTCTGGAATTTCTATATCAAATTTTTTCCCAAGACAAAGACCCAAATTTTTTTTAAAATTTATTAATTCATCATTCCAAATTTGAAATCCCACAACTCTTGTTGAAGGCATTGTTCTTATATTTATTTTATGTTCGTATATTTTTTCAAATAAAAGTTTGATTCTTTTTTCATAGTGTTCTTTATCATCTTCTATATGCCCTCTAAGTTGATAAAATCCTCTTTGTTTTCCTTGATTTAAATATAAATTCATGCTTCCGTCTCCGATATGCCAACCAGTTTCTTCTGCAAGTTCTTTAGAAATTTTTTTTGGAATCTGCATATCAAAATAATGCTCTAATTATTTATAATAATTTCTGGAAATTTAAAAGTAGTTAATTTTATCCTCAAATTTCAAGAACCAAAATTCCTTTTTCAAGAAAGTAATTTGCAATTTTCATTCCAACTGGAATTATTTTTGAATAAGATTTCTTTTTTGAATTTGAAACAGCTTTTATTTCTATTGAACTTTCTAATTGAATTATTGAAACATCTTCAATTGATTTCACGCCAGGAAGGAAAACTTCATAGATTATTTTGTCAGAAAATCTTTTGAGTTCTGTTTTTGGTTCTGTTTTTTCAAATTTTAGAAATTGTTCTTTTTTGTCTTTTGAAAAGAAAATGTTTTTTGGAATTTCTTTTTTGAATTGTCTTTCTGAAGGATTTTTTCCTGGCATTAGCAACTGGGCTTTTGAGACTTTTATGTTTTCAGGATTTACTCTTTTTCCATTGATGAAAAGCTCAAAATGATTTTGGAAATTAGGATTCTGGTTGTTTTGTTTCTCTATTTCACGTGTGCTTTTTTCCATTTCTTTTTCAAGCATTTTCATTGTGTTATTAAGCATCCTATTCATAATTTTTCCTCCAAAACCAGAAAAAATTGAATTTGAAATTTTGTCAAGCTCCTGAAATTCGTCAGGCATGTCATTTTTTCCGAGCATCCCATAATCATCTTTTTTGTAATTCTGTTTTTCTTTGAGGGGATATCCGCATTCGGGACAGAAATTACTTTTATGATTTATTTTCTCTCCACAATTTTTGCAATATTTCTTTTTGAACATAACTTAGTCGAGGATGAATTCTTTTAAATATGTTTTGCTTTATAATTATTTTTTCCAGATATATTTTTTTATGTCGATAATTTGATGGAATTCTTCTGAGAGAGTCGGACGGATTTGTTTTATTAAAAATTTTCTAAATGCTTTTGGATTTCTTTCACTCTTGTTGTTTTTTATTTCTTTTATTTTTGGCATAAATCCTGCAACTATAATCATGCTTGTTGCTGCGCTTATTATGAAAATTATCATTATTGGGTCTAGTTTGGATGTGTGAAGGAACTTTATTAAAAATGCCCCGATTAAACCTCCAAAGAAAATTCCGAGTCCGCTCATCATATTGAAATATGATATAGCTAAACCTCTTTTTTCCTGTGAGACATTATCATAGATGAAATTTCCCGACGAGAGATTGAATCCTGCCCAGCCCACACCCCTTATTAAACCCGGAACCAAGACAAGGTAGATTACTGAATCATGGATAATCCATAAAATAGGAATTATTGGAATTAATATTGTTGTTATTACAAGAACTTTGTAATTTCCGTATTTGTCTGCGATTTTCCCCCAGATTTCTGTGACAATTAAAGTGAAGAATGTTGCTGATAAAATTACCAGCATATAACTTACATAACTTAAATTTAAATTTCTTAATAAATAAACAGCCAGGAGAGATGTTTGTATTGTTATTGCAAGTGAGAAGAAGAATCTGAATATTGAAAACCTACCGAAGTTGGTTTTTGGAGCCCGCATCAGGAATTCAAAAAATGAAAAATGTTTTCCGGGTTTGATTTTTAATTTTGGTTCATATTGTTTTTTGAAAATTCTCCAGCAAATTATTCTTGCAGTAAAAGCAAGGAAAAATAAGATTCCAAAACCAAGCATTGAGAGATTTATTTCTTTCATATGCTCAAGGAAAAATGCCGCCCCTATTACAAGAATTAGCGACGTGAAACCAATTAACAAATTTCTTTTTGAAAGCCATCTTCCACGATATTTTTCACTTACAATGTCGCCGGTCCAGGAAAACCATGCAGGAATTGTTGCATTATAAAAAATTGTATATATTGAGAAAAATAACAAAAGCATTATTGGAAGAATTTCTGTTATAATATTTTTTGCAAACAGAAAACCAACAATTACAAATGTCAGCCAGGAAAGAGATTCAAGAAGTGTGAATTTTGTCACGACTTTTTTTCTTGGTTTTTTTTCAATTAGTTTTGAACTGAATATTTGGGAGATTGGGCCTAATAAACCCGTTACAGAACTCAGAATTGCAACAGCAGAACTGCTTGCATTTATTGCAATTGCAAACGGGCTTAGATAATGCGTTCCAAATGAATCTTTTGCAGATGCGAAGATTCCTTCTTTAATGCTTAGATTTCTAGATTTTTGTTTAAGATACCTTGCTCGTTTAACTTCTTTTTTTGTTAATTTTTTTGTCACCATCTTTTTCGATTTCTTTAATTTTGATTTTACAATCCCAAAACCCGCCCGCCCTCTGGCGCCAAAGGCGCCAGCAAACATTAGCCAAATAAAATTGACTGAAGATTCTGGAAAATCAAAATCTATCATTATCTTTTAATATTT
>CAYXDU010000011.1:8517-11118 GCA_964463895.1 Candidatus Woesearchaeota archaeon
AGCATTATTGATTGGTCTGGAGTCGGAGTTCCTATGAAAAAGGATGTTAATTTAGATAATGAAAAAATCAAGCAAAGAAGCATTGATGATTATGTTGAGAAGTTTGTTAAATAATTAACTTTTTATATTCTTAATCAATGTTTTTTCTATGGCAAAAAAATTTTATGTTACAACTGCAATTGATTATCCTAGTGCAAACCCTCATATTGGACATGCATATCAAAAAGTTGTGGCAGATGTGCTTTTTCGCTGGCACAAACTTCTTGGAAATGATTGCTGGTTTTTGACTGGAACTGACGAGCATGGAAAGAAAATTGAAATTAATGCTAAAGAAAAAGGAAAAAGTCCGAAAAAATTTGTGGATGAAGTTTCTGAGAATTTTAAAAAAGCATGGAAAAGTTTGAATATTGAACCAAGCAGATTTATCAGAACAACAGATAAAGACCATGAAAAGTTAGTTCAGGAAGTTATAAAAAAATGCAATAAGAATGGGGACATTTATTTGGATGAATATGAAGGTTATTATTGCACAAACTGCGAGGCATATATTACTGAAAAAGATTTGGTGAATGGAGAATGTCCATATCATCCTGGAAAGAAAGTTGATAAATTAAAAGAAGAAAGTTATTTTTTTAAATTAAGCAAGTATCAAAAATTTCTTTTGGATTTGTATGAAAAGCATCCTGAATTTATTTTGCCTAAAGAAAGACGGAATGAAATTATTAATCGTGTTAAAGAAGGATTGAATGATTTGAGTGTTTCAAGGACGTCGTTTAAATGGGGAATTCCTTTTCCTTTGAATAAAAAGCACATAACTTATGTTTGGTTTGATGCGTTGTTTAATTATATTTCTGGAGCTGGAAAAAATGCGGAATATTGGCCTGCAGATGTTCATTTGCTTGGGAAAGATAATTCATGGTTTCATTGTGTTTACTGGCCTGCATTTTTGAAGTCAGCAGGATATAAATTACCCAAGACAGTTTTTGTCCACGGGTTTTTGACTTTTAATGGCCAGAAAATTTCCAAGTCATTGGGAAATTCAGTTTCTCCAAAAGTTCTTGCTGAAAAATATAGTGCTGATTCTGTGAGGTATTTTTTATGCAGGCAATTTCCTTTTGCTTCAGGTGATGATGGAGATTTTTCAGAGCAAGCATTAATTGACAGACACAATAACGAGCTTGCAAATAAACTTGGAAATTTAGTTTCTCGTGTTTCTGGTTTGATTGAAAAAAATGGAATTGAAAAAACCGGAAATAAATTACTGAAAAAATTAGATGTAAAAAAAATTGAAAAACTTTTTGAAAAATATGAACTGGATAAGGTTTTGAATGAAATTTTTGGTTTTGTTGATATTTGTAATGAATATGTTCAGAGTCGGAAAATTTGGGAAACAAAAAATAAAAAAGATTTGTTTGAATTAAAAGAATCTATTTTGAAAATTGCAGAATTTTTGAGTCCTTTTATTCCTGAAAGTTCTGAGAAAATTAAAAAACAGTTTAGTGCAAAGAAAATTAAGAAATCAGACATTTTGTTTAAGAAGATTTGATTTTGATAAAGTGCCCCCACAACCTATTCCGTCCCCACCCATTGAAAAAATTTATAAACTTGTTTTATCTTGTTTTAATAAGATGGTGAAAATAGTTTTTTCTGTTCGGACTTTGGTAATGGTTGCTGTTGCAATTTTGGTTTTGGCAAGTGTGGGAGTTTATGCTTATAATTCCGGACTTTCTCCAAGTGTAATGGGGCATTCAATGGAGGAATTAGAACCTCCGGCTTTTTGCGGAGACAGTGATGGCTGGTTAAGATATGATTCTTCGTTTGGATGGAGATGTGTAAATGGACCGGGCTCTGGTGTTTCAGAACCTGTAACCTGCACTGGAGCAAATAAAGTTTTACAATGGACAGGGAGTTCATGGAGTTGTGCAACTGTCAGCATATAATTCAAAATATTTATAAACTTAAGATGACAAATAAGAAGATGAAAGGAAAAAAAATTGAGGTGAATGTTTCTAATAAATTATTTTATACTATAATTACAATATTGGCTGTTTTAATAATTGCAACAGGAGTTTATGCTTATCATTCTGGAGGTCCTCCGAGTGTTATAGGTCATTCAATGGAGGAATTAGAACCTCCTCAGCGTTGTGGGGATATTGGATATAATGAGGGTTGGTTGAGATATAGAAATGGTGTTTGGATTTGTCAAGATGAGCCTTCAGGTTCTGGTCTTTCTACTCCTGTAACTTGCACTGGAACAAATAAAGGTTTGCAGTGGGATGGAAGTTCTTGGAAGTGTGTAACTTTTTCAAGTTCAGGTTCAGGTTGTGTTGGAACTACTTCTTGGGAACCTGGTTGTTTATGCCAAGTTAGTTCTTCAACTACACTTTGTGCCGGAGGAGGATATCCTGTAACAGTTAAGCAAACAAGATGTGTGTCAGATGTATTACAAACAAGAATTGTTTATGGCTGTCCGTCTTCAGGTGGTGCTTGTTATATTCCGGCTTAATTATAATAATTTTTAAAAACTCTTTTTTACATTGATTAATATGGTTGATGGAATTGCAGAAATTGATTTTAGTGAATGGATGAAACTGGATTTAA
>CAYXDU010000012.1:0-11067 GCA_964463895.1 Candidatus Woesearchaeota archaeon
TGCAGAGGAAAATTCAGAACCAATTGAGAGAGAAGTGATTTCTTTGGGAACAAAAAATATAAAAACCGAGATAAATAAGGAAGTTGATAACAAGAAAAATTATGCGTGGCTTTATTTGGTTTCGTTTTGTTTTTTCTTGGGATTGATGTATTTAATTAAAGGAAAATTTAACAGAAAAAATGAGTTCAGATAAAGAAACAAAAGGGATAAGAGTTGCATTGATATTGGAAATGATTGGACGTCCTGCAGAACATCTTACTGAAAGCATGAAAAAAATTCTTGACCAAATGGAAGAAGAAAAAGACACAAAAATTATTTCAAGCGATATTAAAGAACCGCAGGAGATGAAAGATAACAAAGATTTTTTTACAACATTTTGTGAAATTGAAGTGGAGGTAAAAGAAATTGCAAATCTTGCAATTTTGATTTTCAAATATATGCCTGCACACATTGAAATTATAGAACCAGAGTTAATTGCTTTAACAAATAATGGATGGAATGATCTTCTTAATGAAATTACAAGAAGATTACATGGTTACGACGAGGTTGCAAGAGTTTTGCAGTTTAGAAATGCTGAACTTGAAAAAAAGTTAAAGGAAATTTCTGAAAAGAAAGAAAAGAAAGTGAAAAAAGGAAAGAAATAAATTAATATCTTCTTTTGTCAATTCCGGGTAAGTTAAATTTTCTTCTTCGGGTTTTATTAAATTTTGTTTTAAACCAAATTAACAAGATAACAATCAAACCAAGTATTGCCCAGCCAATTATCTTTTGATTTTTGCTTTTTTCTTTTTTTTCGCAGGTTCCAATGCAGCATTCTCCATCAAGAGCATCTATTTTTTTCCCGTCGCAAACTTCTTCATCAACAACACATTTTTCACCTTTTAATTCTTCACAAGTTTTTATAGAAACATTCTTTTCAACAATATTTCCCTCTTCATCAATAAGAATTTGATTTCCATTTTCATCTTCAGCTACTGTGTAACCTGAATCAGTTTTCTCTTCGGCATCTTTAGTTTTATTTTCTTTTTTGAAAATATCCCAAAAACTTCCATTCTCTGATTCGTTTTTCTCTTCTGTAAAAGTTTCGTTTTGTTCTTCATCTGTTTGATTTTGTCCAGTTTCATTAGATGATTCTTCAGAAGATAATTCAAGAATCAAATAAACAGGAATTTCATATTCTGTATTTTCCGAGGACAAAGTTATTGTTCTTATTGTTGTTTCATTTATTCCATTTAAAGAAATATCAATATCTTCTGTTTCTCCAGATAAAATTTCTATTGATTCTGAAGATGAAACTTCCTGATTATTAAAAAGAAAATCAAAAAACCCTTGTGAAGAACCAAAGTTTATTTCTGTGTTTAGATTTATTGTTATTATTTCTGATTTAAGATTTTGAACAGAAATTGAAAAATCTCTGTCAGTTATTACAAATCCAGGATTGATTTTGAAATCAGAAGTTTCAAAAGTTACTGAAAAGTTTTTTTCAATGTCTTTGTTTGAAATTTGTGCTCCGACATAATATCTCACGCCTGTTATTAAAACAGAATAATTATTTTGCGGCTTGCTTAATGTCTGGAAATAAATATAATAGTCATTTCCAATTTTTCCGACGCTGTAATCAAAAGAAGTTTGCGTGTGCCCTCTGTAAAATTCAATGTTATTCAGTAAAATTGGGTCTAAAAAATTTCCTGAAACTTTTGCAATTACTGTTTGCCCTTGTGAAATCTCTGAAGGCATTTGAATTTCTATTGAAGAAATTAAAGGCACTAATAATACAATTACAAGAATAAAAATCTCTTTTTTCATTTTAAAAAAAAGAAAAACAGGTTAATAAATTTAATTATATTGTGAAAATTAATTTATTGGAATAAAAAAGGGCTCTTATAAAAAAGGCAGAGTATTAACTCTTTCTGTTTCATCTGTGATAAGCATTAAATCCAAGTCAACTATTTCATCTGCAAAAATTTCTTTGATTTTTTGAATTGTGTTCCTTAATTCAAATTCCTCTTTATGAAAAATCTGAATAACGCAGTTAGGTTTTGTTAACGAAAAATTCAGAGTATTTATGTATTTTGAGTTTTGAGAAAATTGTTTTATTTTATTTTTAACTTCTTCTGTAAAATTTCTTATATTCAACAAAATTAAGGAAAAATGATATCCGAATTTTTCCATATCAAACTGGATTCTTGAGCCAAGAATTATTTTTTGTTTTTGAAGTTTTCTTAACCTATGCAAAGCAAGTTCAGAAGAAATTTTCGCCTTTGCTGCAATATCAATTAATTTCATTCTCATATCTTTTGATAATGCCCCCAATATTTCCATATCTTTTTTATCTAATTTAATCTTCTCAGATGACTCTCCTACGAATAAAAAAGAATCTTTCTCATTTGATTGAAAAAACTTTAAAGGATAAAGTTCAGAGAAAAAAGGCTTTAAAATATAATAATCTGAAATAGAATGTTTTGGGTTTGCTAATAATTTTGAGAGATGATTGTCAAAATCCTGCTCATCTCTGAAAATCATATTTGCGAAAACGTCATATTTGCCAAAAACTTTTCCCCACGAATGACAGTTTTTAGAAGAAGATAGTTTTTCTGAAAAAGATTTGTAAGAAGAAGGTTTGTCAAATTTTAAGAATAAAACTATAATATAATTATATCCAAGTTTTGAATAATTAAAAACAGGAAAGATAGTTCTTATTAATCCTTCTGAAAAATATTTATTTAATCTGTAATTTACCTGCTCGCGTGTTAATTTGCAATGGTTTGCAATTTTTGTAACAGGCTCCCTGCTATGATGATATAAATAAGTCAAAAGTTTGTAATCTTTTTCATCAAGTTTCATAAAAATATAAAAATTCTTTATTTTTTAAATATTTCCATTATAATTTTTAATATTTGTGTAATTTTATGGGAAAAAGTTTAGATATTATAATATCTTGAAGAAAATACAATGAAATATAAAATTATAAATAAGACTCCAAGAAATATGAGATGCGGTATAGGACTTTGTCCTGCAATTTATGAAATCACACCAAAGGATATGAGATGTATTGCTGCTGCATGTAATAAAATTTACAATAACGAAGAAAAACCGGAATATTTAATTATTGTAAATCAATATAATCCCAAAAATCTTCCAAAAGATTTTGGACTTGAAGGAAAAGTTGGATAAGGAGAAGTTTTAATTTCAGTTCCAAAGAAGTTGATTGATGAGAAAGAAAACTAAATATTCTTAAAATGTCTTTTTTATCCCAAATAAGAGAACAAATTTATAATCTCGTTCCTAAAAATTCTCGAATAATTGATATTGGTTGTGGAAGAGGGAAATTGTTATATGAATTATCAAATAAAATAAATTATGGTTTAGGAATTGATATTAATAAAAGAAAAATTAATTTTGCTAAGAAAAATGCAAAGAATAATTTAGAATTCAAAACAATGAATTCTAAGAATTTAAACTCTTTAGATAAAAAATTTGATATTTCTATTATAATGTTTGTTTTACATTCAATGGAGTATAAAACGCAAATCAAAACTTTAAAAAATATGTCAAAAATCTCCAAAAAGCAAATTATTGTTGATTATGCTCCTTCTAAGAATATTTTTTACAGAACATTAATTTCCTTTGATGAAATTTTATCAGGACATTATAGGCGTTTCTTAAATTACAAGAAACTTGGAATGGAAAGATTAATCAAAGAATCTGGTTTGAAAATAGATAAAAAGATTAAGAAAAATTTTTATTCTATTTGGATTTGCTAATTATTTATTTCCCAAATCCCTTAATTTTTTCAGAACGTCATCAAGTTCTTTAGAAGCTGTGCTCTTTTTTGTTTTTTGAGGGGGTGTTCTCGGAGGATTAGGCCTTTGAGAAGGAGGAATAATTCTTCTTGGAGGCATTCTTTGTCCTGGACCAGAAGGTGGTGTCTTTGGAAGGAATAAAGGCTTCAATCCTTTTCCTGAACCTTTTCCTTTTTTGAATTTTGTTTTTAATTTCATAAAAATTTCTCTTAATTTATCCCTAAATACAATTCCCAAAACAACCAATAAAATTAATACAACAAGAAGCCAAATAAACCAGTTACTTCCTGATTTTTTATCTTCAAGACAGCAAACCTCTCCAAAATCGCAATCATAAAAAGAAGATTCTTTTTCGTCGCTGAGGCAGGAAGTTCTGCAAGTTCCGTCATTGTCTTCACACAAATATTCATCTTCACCTCCACTGCTTTTTTCTTCACAATCTCCTATGCAACAAATTTCATCTGAGAGAAGATTATCTGCATCTGTTTTATAACCATCACAAGTTTCAGAATCTGTGTTGCAAATTTCACCTCCCTGAGAACGGCAGGTTCCGTATGATTTATCAACAGAACAACATTTTGATAAACCTGAGCAGTCATATTCTTTTAATATAGTTCCGTCGCAATCAATTGCTGACATACAGAAACCATAATCTGGTTCACAATCCAAGGTTTCTTCAACACATATGTTGCTGGATGAACATACTTCACCATCTTTACAATCATCATCAGTCTCACATTCATAATCAGGTTCTGAAATTTCAAGACATTGTCCTCCTGTTGAACATTCATATCCGTCGGGGCAAGGATTATTCTCATCACATTCAGTTGGAACAATACATTCACTTTTATCAAATTCACATTCTCTTGAAGTTCCTTTTGCATAACATTTTAAATCGCCTGATTCATCTGAAAAACCTAAAGATTCACAGGATTCTCCGTCGAGGTTTGTTCCTTCGCATTCTTCATCTCCTTCTATATCTCCATCACCACAAACTGTTTCTTCAACAGGTTCACCCCCAATATTTCTTGGCCAGACAGAATATAAAATAAATGCTGTGTTTCTTAAATTTCCATTATCCCAGCAACCTGATTCTTCCTGCCTGTCTAATAACCAATTTTTTGAATTTGTTTTTTCAATTGGAGATTCGTATTGCAAAGGCAATAAAGCAAGAGCAGTGTCATAATATTCATCTCCTGAAACAATCCAGTATTTATTATTTGCAACTTGTTTTAACAAAAGTTCATTTCTGTATTTTCCTGTTAAGTAATAAAGAAATGATTCCGGAAGTTTGTCTGAATTTTCCTCGGAAAAAGCAATTAAGTAAGGAAGAAAAGCAGACACATCCCTGTCCAAATAAAATAAAATTTCAGATGCCCATAAACTTGCTTCATAGTCGCATGAGTTTAACGACGGATTTGAAAAGCACCATGAGTTTACTTTTTCTGTTGCAAATCCTTTTGCTGAAGCTTCTTGTGTTTCATCAAGAACATTAATTGTTGAAGAGCCCTGTTTTTTGAATAAGAGTGTTGTTAAAAAACCCTTGTCGCATGAAATATCCAAGTCCATATTGTAACATTCAGGAGAGATTTCTAAAAAGTAATTGCCTGTTGAAAATGTAAAACAATTTCCTAAATTTGAAGATGATATTTTTTTATCTTCGCCAATTGTCAAACTTAATCCTGCTTCGTTTCCTTCATAGTAAATTGAACATGTTGTTGCTTCATTGCTTTCTATTTCAAGAAGCCATTGCAAATCTGATGGAATTGTTTTTCGCGAGAGCAGCCATTCTTCTCCGGCAGTTGTATTGTAATCGTCGTCGTAGTTATACAAAGAAAGCAATGCCTGAGCAGTTAATTTTATATCGCAGTTTCCTGAAGGCCAGCATTGGTTTTGAGAACTTAAATTTGAAATTTCATTTATGCATTTTCCTGTTGCAAGTGAGGAGAAAATTTTTTCTTCAAAAGATAAACTTGCACAACCTGAAGAATTTATTTTTTCGTTTAAGCATGTGTAAGCATTATCAATTTCCGGCGGGTCTGCTGCAAAAACAAAAGGAAAAATCGCAAATAATAAAATTAAAATACTGAATAAAACCACTTCTCTTTTCATATTAGAAATAAAGGAAAGTTGTTTATAAATATTTCTTAATTTTTGTTTTTCTTTCTTACTTTTCCTGATGACTGCATATTTTTGCTAATTGTATAACTTACAGGATTTTTGAAACGAAGTTCTTCTGGTTCGGGATTTATTCCAATTCCTTTGTAATAATCAGTTGAAAAATTCGGAGGCGGAACTGGTTTTTTTCGATATGCCCATTGAAGTTGTGAAGTTATGTAACCGTCTTTTAGGGGAACTTCATTGTTTTTATTCCATTTGGAAATTTTTTCTTCAAGTTCTTCTTTTTCCAAACCAATTGAACGAAAGAAATTTATTAAAACAAATAAAGCACGTTTTCTGCCGTCGCCAACACCCTGAAGAATTTTTAAAATTGAAGGAGGAAATTGTTCTTCTGTAACGTTTTTCAAATCAAGAGGTTTGAAGTCAGCGTATTTTCCTTTTGCAGTTTCTTTTATTTCGAAATTATTTTCCCTGCACCAATCCAATGCCTGCATTAAAAGTTCTTTTGCTTCATCTTCTTCAGAATTCGGCATGAAATTTTTTATTTTTTCTTTTGAAAGTTTCATTGGGTCTGCATCCATCATTTCAAATTTTTCAAGTTCATCAATATTTAAAACAACACTTGCTAAAGCAGTTTTTTCATGAAGAGAATAAGGCATTCGGAACAAATGTCTCGGAGAAACAAGAATTAAATCAGGCATAACTTCTTTTGGGGCTTCATAGTCCTTTACATATTTGCTTGGACGTGTTAAATTACTGACTTCTTCAATTAATTTTTCCCGGGTTTTTTCCATAATGTATTTTGTAATTATCCGGGGATATTCAGGAAACATATCTTTGGTTTGAACTTCATTAATCTCTTTTGGAAATGCCTTCCAGGGAATAATAATATGAAAACCTTTTGAACCGGAAAATTTCAATCCAATGTTTTTTATTCCATGAAACTGCAAAATTTCAATAATTATTTTTGCCATTATTTTACTATAATCAATATATTTGCTATCAATATCCAAAAGCAAATCCCAGCCAATTCTTAATTCATTTAATTGTTTCTCATTCATCCCTGTTTCAACTTTTAAAGCGTCTTCCCAAAGTTCTTCTGAGCAATGGAAAGAGGTTGCACCTTTTTTCACAAGTTCAAAAACATCGTCAGGATATTCTAATGTATCCGGGCGTTTTCCAAAGCCCTCAAAATATCTTGGAGAAATTTCTCTATTTTTTGAAAAGTTGTAAATTGCTTTTTGAATTTCTGGTTGAGAATAATACAAATGTGTAATTTTTCGAATTCTTTTTTCATTTATATTTTCAGAATCTGCCATAAAATTTTTCAGATTCAGAAGTTTATATTTTTATCTGGTGTATTGAACAAGTTTTTAAATTCCTTATTCCTGTTTAATTAATGAAAAGAGGTTTATCAACAATAGTTTCTACATTATTAATTCTATTACTTGTTTTCGTTGCTGTTGGGATTTTGTGGGTTGTTGTGAGAAATGTTGTGATGCAGGGAACTGAACAGGTTTCTTTGGGAAAGTTCACTTTGGATTTAGCAATTGACCAGGTTCAGTTGAATAATGAAACAAATTCAATTTTAATTAAAATAAAAAGAAATCTTGGTGATGGAGAATTTGTTGGAATAAAAGTGATAGTTTTTGATGAAGATAATTCTGAGATTTTTACAATCAATGGCTCTTTGAAGGAATATGAGAGGAAAAGTTATGAATTTATTTTGGAATTAATTGATGTTGATAATATAAAGAAAATTCAGATTGCTCCTGTATTTAGATTGGAATCAGGAAAAGAAGTTGTTGGTGATGTAAAAGATACATGGGAGAAGTCAGAATCCCCATTGGGAATTGTTGAAACAACAACACCAAATGAAAATAATTCAAATGTTGGATTGGAATGTTCTGTTGATTCTAATTGCACTGGTATTGCTAATTCAGGAAATTATTGTTCCGGAGATACTATTGTAATTGATAATTATAATTATTTTTGCAATTCAGAAAATGAATGTGATTATAATTCAACAACTTCTGTTGTAGAAAATTGTTCAGCGACGGGAAAAATTTGTGATGATGTTACAAGAAGTTGTGTTGAGGCAACTGTTTGTGAAACTCAGGCAGAAGTTTGCATAACAGGAGTTTGCGGAATCCAAACAAATAATTGTGGTGAAGAATTTAATTGTGGAAGTTGTGGTGATAGCGGAGATATTGAAGTTATTTATTACAATAGTTTTGAACATAATACTCTTGGAAATTATCGTTCTTCTGAATATTATGCTGACTGGACACCTGTTCCTGTTCTTGAAGATTATACTACAATGATGCATGATGCGTCAATTTACAGAAATAGTGCTGATTCTGGAAATCCCACAAAAGTTTTTAGAAATAATTTTGAAGCGGGAAGTTATTGGTGCCAATCAGCAGACTGTTTTAATATTAATCAGTATGCAAGTCCTGGATTTGAAGAAGTATATTTATCTTATAAGATTAAATTTTCAGGAGGATTTGAAGGAAGCAAAGGAAAAGTGCCTGCTTTAGCAGGAATTCTTACAAATAATGTTGGGGCAGCAGGACAGTGTGTAACAGGAGTTGATGATTTTTCTGGTCGTATGATGTTTGCTGGTGCCTCGGGAGGATTTTATTTGCATTTTTATCCATATCATATGCGTAATTGGGAAGGAGATTTCTATCGTGATGTGTTTTATGCTTCGAGGGGATATTATCCTTCTAGTTGCCAGGAAGTAATGGAATTTGTTTGTGATGAATGGTATTGTTTTAATGGTGTGTGGAATGGACAATCATTTGCCAGTGAATTAAGTTCATTTATTTCTACTTATGGAAGAGAACCCACAAGTGCTTTGGAGTTTGCAATGTTTATTCATCCAAATGCTGTAAGTGGATTTACTTCTACTTATGGTTATTATCCTAATTCATGCTTGGATTTTGTTTTATATGTTCGGGAAATAGGTTGGACTAATCTTTGTGGGGTTTATAGTGGTTCAGGAAGAGCTGTTGAAAATTCTTTTATGGCAAGCAATGAATGGCATACTGTGACTGAGAGAGTTGTTGTTAATGATGTTGGAGAAATAAATGGATTTATGGAAATATTCCTTGATGGAGTTTTTGTTGACAGATTAGAAGGTTTGGAATTTAGAGCCACTGAAGATTTATTATTCAATACAATTAAATTTGATGGTTACTTTGGAGGAGATGAGCAGGATGCTCCTTCGCAAGATGTGACAATGTATTTTGATGATGTAATACTCTATCAATATTCACCAACTTCAGGAGAAATTTCAGGGCAGGAAAAAAGTCCTGCCGGAAGGGTTTTGCCTAATTTGGAATATCCTGAAGAAAATATTATTAAATAATCATAAATGTCTTGAGAGCATTTTGTTAATTATAAACTTGGAACCAATTACTTCTGAAATTATTGCCATGAAAACAAATCTGCCGACGGCAACTTTGTAAAATCCTTCGCTTACAGGAATTTTGGAAGCATCAGAAAATATCTTTATTATTTCATTGATTTCATTTTCATCAAGAACAATTCTTGTTTGTTTTTCTCCCATTTTTCCTTTTACAATAATATTTGTGTTTGGACCTTCGCATTCTATTGAGTTTACAAAAGGGTCCTGAATAATGGGATTTAATTTTCCAAGTTCAATTTCCTGTCTTGTGGGCACAGGTCTTAAGTACATTAATCTTTCAGGAAGATTTGGTTCTGGAATTGTTAATCTTACATTTCTAAAAGATTCAAAAGGAAATGATTTTCTCTTTATTGAAGGTTTTGCCCAATGTTTTTCTAATTTAGGCAAGTGGCTTTTTTCATATCCTGAATCATCCTCTATTTCAAGAACTTCTTTTACACGTTCCTTAATTTCCTTTTCTTTATTTTCTTTATTTTCTTTAGAAGTAATGTTTTTATCTTCCATCATTTCCTGAAGTTTTAAAACTTCTATTGGAGCTGAATTAAGAATCAATTGTTTTGCAAATTCAAGTAAAAAAAATTGTTTGAACTCTGTTGAGATGAATTTATTTTCTTTATTTTCTTTAAGGATTTTGTCTTTGATTTGAATCATTATTATTTGATGAAATTGACTTTTGGTATGTATCTTTAGATTGTGAAGGAAGTGGTTTTAAAGGAGAACTTGGTTTTTGCTGCGATTTCATTGAGGGAAGTGGTTTTGGTTTTTGCATTTCATGAGTTGAAGGACGCATTGAAGGCAAAGGTCTGGGCATCATTGGAAGTGATTTTGGTTGTGAAGGCTGTGTAAAAGGCATTTCTTCCTGCTCTGAAATCCTGTCATGCATTAAAGTCATTCCTCTTGCAAGAATTTTATTCTGGTCAATTACCTCATCCATTTTTTGAATAACATCTCTGTTGTCTTTTTTTTCTTTATCTGTAACAAATTCTTTTTCTGCTAATGCCTTTGCAGAAATTTCAAATAATTCAAGAAGTTTTGAAATCTGGTTTGAAAGTGAATCAAATTTCACTGAAAGATTTACCATGACTTTTTGAAGAGAAATAAAATTTTCTATAAGTGCTCTTTCAATTCTTTCATCAGATAAAGATTTTTTAGGAGAACTTTTTTTCTTTGAAGTTTTCTTTTTGGTTTTTTTCTTAGATGATTTTTTCTTTGCTGGTTTCTCTATAACCTCACGAATAACTTTTTCATGCACTGTCTTTTTTGCAACCATAAATTATTGAAGGATTTTATATTTATAAATATTTAGAATTACCGATGTTCTTCTGCATGTTTGTCTAAGCCAGATTCTTTAAGAATTTTTTCAGCATCTTTCTTATCTTTTTCTGAAATTTTTCTGTGCTGGTCTTCCAACAATTCTTCTCTTGTCACATCTTCGGGAATTTCGTTTTCTGTTGAATCAATTTCTTTTTCCATTTTATGCTTGGTGTTTTTTTAATTCATATTCTCGCGGTTCTTTGTCTGTTCCTTTAACCATTGAGTCCTCAATTTCTTTTATGTAATCAGAAATTGTTTTTGCCATGTCAGCGTTTACACTTATGCTATCAATTCCGCGTTCAACCAAATATTTTACCATTGGTTTTTTTGAACCTGCCTGTCCGCAAATACTTGTTTCGACATTGTATCTTTTGCAAACACGAATTACATATTCAA
>CAYXDU010000013.1:0-10866 GCA_964463895.1 Candidatus Woesearchaeota archaeon
TTTCCATGAATTTTTGAATATTTTTAGATATAAAAAATGATTGCTCCGCGCCAGTTTTCAACAAGGCGCTCCGCTAAAGAAAATGTTATCACTAAAAGATTTTTTAATAGTTGAGCAACACTTAGAAATTTTTAGACATTAATTTAATATTCAGCGAAACAATCAAGCGAAGCAGATTGTGAAGCATATCATTCACGACATTTATGAGTGTAAATTTTATGGGCGGGTGGGCGGGAATAATCTCTATTTTATCCTCTTAATCTCTTCCAAAATTTCATCTTTCTTTTTTCTTGAAGTATGAGTTTTTCCGAATTGAACCAAAATCCAATTTAAATCCTTGTGGAGTTTTTTTGGAAAAAGTTTTTTTAATTGCTTTTCAACGATTTCCTGTTTTCTGGAATTTGCCCATCCAAGATAATTTGAAATATAAGTTACATGAGTATCTACACCAATTTCTGATTTTCCATATTCTGCTAAAAAAACATTTGCTGTTTTTCTGCCCACCCCAGGAAGTTTTACAAGCTCTTCAAATTTTTCTGGAAATTTTTTTAATTTAACTAACTCTTTTGAACAATTCAAAATATTTTTTGATTTGTTGTTGTAAAAATTAATGGAATAAATTAATTTTTTAACTTCCTCAATAGAAAGCTGGGAAAATTTTTTTGCTGTGGGATATTTTTGGAACATTTTTGTGCAAACTTTTATTGTTGTTTCATCACGAGTTCGGGCTGAGAGAATTATTGCAATCAGTGTTTGAAATTTTGTTGGCCAGCCGTCGGCAGCAAGACGCATTTTCCTTCCTGATTTTTTCAAGAGGTTAAGTTGCTTTATTGCAATTTTAGAATCCATAAGTTTTTATAGAAATTTAGGTATAAAAAATTATTGTAAGGGATATTATTTTTTATTCAAAAATTTCCCACGATATTTTGCAGGATTCTTTGAAAACTCCCATCTAAAGTTTTTATATTCATCTTTTAATTTTTCTACTTCTTCTTGATTTAACCTTTGCCAAACAATATTTTTTGAATTATATCTCTCCCATTCTATCATTTTTTCTTCAATATAATCTGGTCCATACATTTGATCAATTTCATATTTTACAGAATTATAAACATCTGTCCATAAAGCCGTTCCATAAGCACTTTGCTCAATATCATTTTGAAGACCTTTTTGTTTAATTCTTTCATTTACTCTAATTTTTATCATTTCATTATATCCATCATTTAATTCTTTTTCTTTTGCTTTTCTTTCTAAATCAGAAGGTCGTAAAGAATCAATTTCATGATTAAGCTTACTTATTCTTTTTTTAAAATAAGAATCAATTGCCAAACTATCTGAAGTTAATTTTTGTTTCTCTTGTTCAATCTTTAATTTTTGCTCATAAGATAATTCTGGTTTTTTAGAGAAGTCCCCACAATTATAAAGAGTAGCAACCATAATTGGAATCATTGCTATTCTTTTTATATTTTTAATAATATTTTTCATATAATTTCGTGAAATTTAAACTATATAAACCTTTCCGTTTGTTACTTTTATGTAATGATAACATATACTAATAAAACTTAGCCTGTAAAACAATTTATGCTGAATGAATTAATTAATGAATTAAAGAAAAACTCTTCAAAAGAAAAAGCAGAAATTTATCAGAGATTTTTTAAAACAGGAAAAGGTGAGTATGGAGAAGGGGATGTTTTTATTGGGTTGACAATGCCAATGCAGAGAAGTATTGCAAAAAAATATCTGAATTTGAGTTTGCCAAAAATTCAGGAACTTTTGAAAAGTAAAATACATGAACATCGGATGTCAGGATTGATTATTCTTACAGAAAAATACAAACGGGCTAATGAAAGAGAAAGAGAGAATATTTTTGGATTTTATCTAAAAAATACAAGGCACATAAATAACTGGGACTTGGTTGATGTGACTTGTCCTCGGATAGTTGGTGATTTTTTGAAAAACAGAGATAAAAAAATTCTTTATGACTTAGTTCATTCTGAAAATCTTTGGGAAAGAAGAATTGCAGTTGTTTCGTGTTTTGCGTTTATCCAGAAGAGAGAGTTTGAAGATGCTTTAGCAATCTCGGAAATTCTTTTAGAAGACAATCATGATTTAATTCATAAGGCAGTTGGATGGATGTTAAGAGAAGTTGGAAAAAAAGATATTGAAGTTTTGAGAAAATTTTTAAAAGGAAATTATAAAAGAATTCCAAGGACAACTTTGAGGTATGCTATTGAAAAGTTTGAAGAGGGGGAAAGGAAAAAGTTTTTGAGAGGAGAGATTTAGGAAAATTTAAAAACACGAAATAATTCGTATCCTTATGTGGACAATCAAGATAAGAATTAAAGAAAAATGGAACCCCTATAATTTTCGCTGCAATAAATTTGGGGTGAAAATTTATTTTTATAGTTTAAATAATTACAAAGATAAAGAGAATTTGTATGCTATTGGTTCTGGAATAATTCAAGGTGAAGAAAAAAATAAAGAAGGTTTTTTCAGAAGTTTAATACAGGATAAGAAAGTTGTCAATATTGAGAGAAATAAAGATTTCTTTATTTGCATTTACAAGGAATCGCTTAAAGATGCAAAGAAAAGAGAAATTGAACTTGCTTATGATCCTTCAATAATTCATTTGAAACCTGTAATTTTCGACGAAGAAGGTTGGGAAGAATGGGAATTTGCTTCCCCGAAAAAGGAAATTTTTGACAGAATTCTTGAAAGCAGAAGAATAAAAAATAAAGAAGTTGAATCTGAACTTTTATATTTCGGAAATAAAAAAATTGAAAATATTATGCCTTTGACAATCTTTCCAAAATTAACTCAAAAACAAGAAAAAGTAATTTCTCTTGCTGTTAAAGAAGGTTATTATGATTATCCAAGAAAAACTGATTTAATTAAATTAGCAAAAAAGAACAAAAATTCTTTATCAACTTTTCAAGTTCATTTAAGAAAAGCTGAAAGCAAAACAATTCCAATATTTCTAAAAAGCATTCAAAAGTAAAACACGAAATATTTCGTGTGAAAGATTATTAATCCAAGATTGGGTGTTTTCTTATGGGATTAGAAAAAATTGCAGATACTCCAGAACATTGGGTTTATGGTAAACCTCTAAAGTGTAATCCAGGGGTTTTAATTGGAGGTGTCTTTGTTGGAATATATGTTATGGCTCAGAGTTTATTAGTATCAACCTTTATACAAATGAAAAAAGATCAAAACAAACAAGAAGTTGTGAATTATTTTGATAAAAATCATGATGGTAGATTAAATTATGAAGAGAAATCTAATCTTTACAAATTTATGAAAATTAAATCTCCTTATGAGCCAACATCAAAAGACTGGAAAAGGGCTTATAGGAAAATAAAGAAGAAATAAAATGGTAAATAAAAAATCTTTAGAAAAAGAATTGAAGAAAATTTCAATAAAGAGAAAAATTTCTACAATATTAGGTACGGGACTTTTAGCTGCAATAGTATGGATTGGTGGAAGTATTCTGACGAAAAATGATAAAAATTTTTACAAATTAGAAGAACAATACAAACAAGGTTTTCTAACAGAAGAAATATATCAAGAAAAAAAAGAAAAACTCGAAAAAGACAAAGTTTACAATCTTCTGGGAACATTAGGAGGAGCTTTTGCTGGAGCATTCTCTTTTGTTGGAGGTATTCTTCATTATCCTATAGAAGAAAATAAAATAAGAAGAAAATTAGGCAAAAAAAATGTTTTTGTGTTTCCCGCACTAGGTTTTGAAAGAATGATTGAGAATGAAATTTATGAGAATTCAAAAGATTAATTTTTTCAAAACAATTTAACTATCTCCTACAACATATACATCCCAAAATATATTTCCCAGTAGTTAATTAATCTTTTAAATTGGAGTTTTCTTTGAAAAGAATGGATAAAGATATTAAATCACTTTTGGAATTTGGAATTATAAATATTGACAAACCGTCCGGACCAACGAGTTTTAGTGTTTCAGAATTTGTTTGCAAAAAATTGGGCTTGAGAAAGACATCACACTTTGGAACTCTTGATCCAAAAGTTACAGGAGTTTTGCCTATTGCATTGAATCGGGCCTGCAAATTAACTGGTTATTTTTTGGGCGAGGATAAAACTTATGTCGGAATTATGAGATTGCATGAAGAAATTTCTATGGAAAAAATTCAGAAAAATATAAATGAAAAATTTATTGGAAAAATTATGCAAATGCCTCCTGTGAAATCGCGGGTTAAACGGCAATTGCGTCCAAGGGAAATTTACAGTTTTGATTTGCTTGAGCAGGGAAATGATAAAAAAGATATTTTATTTAAAGTTAAATGCGAAGGTGGAACTTATATTCGAAAATTAATTGATGATTTGGGAAAAGAAATTGGTGTTGGTGCACATATGTTGGAATTGCGAAGAGTTAGTGCAAGAATTTTTGAAGAAGAATTTGCAGTAAATTTATATGAATTTGAAAAAGCAGTTGAAGAATTTGAAAATGGAAATCCAGAATTATTGGAAAAAATAATTATTCCTGCTGGAGAAATTGTCAAGAAAGTTTATCCTGTTTTGGAAATCAAGTCAGATGATTTGAAAAGGATTTTAACTGGAAAGCCAATTTACAAAAAAGATGTTTTGAAAGATGAGGGTTGGAAAGTTGAAACAGTTTTGGGAGTTTTTTGTGAAAACAAGTTTATTGGAATGTATAAAGTTTTTCGGGGGAAGGAGATTTTTGCTAGGCCTAAATTTGTTATGCAGGAGATAAGAGGATAGTTTTATAACTTTTAATTTTCTGAGTTATTTTATGAAATCTAAAAACAAATATTCTTTGCCAATAGGAAAGAAAGATATTAAACAAACAAGATATGATTCTCCTGCACATACTGGAAAATTAAAATATGCTGTGGATTATTTGCTTTCTGAAGGGAAAGAAATTTATGCTACACAGAAAGGGGAAGTTGTCTTTGTAAAACAAAATTCAAAAATTGGAGGGCCAGATAAAAAATTTTGGAATGATGGAAATTATATTACAATCAAACATGATAATAAAGAATTTTCTCTTTATGAACATTTAAAATTTAATGGAGCAAAAGTCAAAGTTGGTGATAAAGTTAAGAAAGGGCAATTAATCGGATATTCTGGAAATACTGGTTATACTTTTGCACCCCATTTGCATTTTCAGGTTTTTATATTTACAGGACCAAATAAAGAAAAAGATTTTGAAACTTTGGAAATTGTTTGGGAAAATTAAAATGAAACATTTCATATATTTTTCATCAACAGCATCGACGTCAGGAAAGGCATTATCAAAATATGCTGACGGAGGTTTGATGAAAGCCGGGCGAATGGATATTGCGATTCATAGTTTTATTCAGGCTGTTTATTTATCAAATGATTTCAGAAAAGATGTTGTTTTTCATTTTTTGTTTTATGGAATGCCTGATCCTCCAAAGCACATTTCAATTCAAGTTACAGATAAATTAGGTTTGAATAAAAAAGATATTGGAAAAATTATTCAGAAAATTCTTTACAAATACAAACCTAGAGAAAAAAATGAAGTTTTTCCTGAATGTTTTATTGAGAAAAAAAGTTTTGTGAAAGTTGTTGAAGAGTTGATTGAAAAAGGAAATGAAATTTTTATTTTAGATAAGAATGGTGAAGATTTGAGAAAAATAAAAATTCCTGAAAATTGTGTTTTTATTGTTGGCGACCACGATGGTTTGCCTAAAGCAGAAATGAAAAGATTGAAAAAATCTAAAGATGTGAAAGAAATTTCAGTTGGAGATAAAATGTATTTTGCTTCGCAGACAATTGCTGTTGTTAATAATGAGTTAGACTACCGGAAGCTCTAACTCCGCAAAGTATAGAGGGGTTTGAATTTTAGTAATTCCAAAATAAGCATAAATATTTTTATATTGGTTTAGGTTTTTTTGTGAATGATTTACACGAACTCGGATGGAGGTTGCCGTGGGAATCCCGGGCCTGGAGCTGTTGGTGCAATTGTCCGTCGGGATGGGCATATTTTAACAAAGTCAAGCAAGTTTATTGGTGAGAGAGTTACAAATAATATTGCAGAATATGAAGGTTTGATTTTGGCTTTGGAGTTGGCTGCGAAAGTAACTAAAGGAGATATAACCTGTGTTTTAGATTCTGAATTGATTGTCAAACAACTCATGGGAGAATACAAAGTTAAAAACAGAAATATCCTTCCTTTGTTTTTAAAAGTTCAAAAGTTGCAGGAAAATTTCAAGACAATAAAATACCAGCATGTTTCGCGCTGGAACAAATTTCAGAGATTAGCAGATGAGTTGGTGAATGACGAGTTAAATGACAAAGGTTATTATAAAAAGATTTTTAGAAAGAGAACTAATTAGATAATTCATAATCTACTTCAACTAAATCTTGATTATATTCCCTTTTTCTTTCACTTGCAGATAAAATTAAAATAAGTCCAATTATTAAACCAATTCCCGACCAAAAAAATAAAATGAGTATGATAATTCCTACCCATTTTGTTTGGTTGCTATCATTTATTTTTTCAATTAATTCTTTTTTTATTTCTAAAAATTCTTTTTTATTTCTTTTAGTATGTTTTTTATTTTGATAGTTTTCTCCGCATTTTTTACTGCAAAATCTATCAATTCCCAATTTATACTTTGAGCCAAATATCCCAAATTTTTTATTACAATTTGAACACCTGTTTATCATACAAAAGTTTTACAAATATATTTAATAAATGTTTCTTTTTCAATTTGATAAATTATATAAACTGAATTCTTTTTGATTAAACATGGCAGAGAAATTTTTTTGGGCAGATGCAATAGCAGATAAAATAATCAAAGAGCGAGGTAAAAAAGACGAATATGTTTGTGCATCAGGAATAACACCCTCTGGGCATGTGCATATTGGAAATTTCCGAGAAGTAATAACTACTGATTTGGTTGTCCGGGCTTTGGAAGATAAAGGAAAGAAAGTCAAGTTTATTTATTCGTGGGATGATTTTGACAGATTTCGAAAAGTTCCTGCAAATATTGATAAAAGTTTTGAAAAATATATTGGAATGTCTGTAAGTGATGTTCCATCTCCATTTGGAGGAAAAAAAAGTTATGCTGAATATTTCGAAGATGAATTTGAGAAATCTTTAAAAAAAGTGGGAATTCAGCCGAAATTTATCAGGCAAAGTTTAATGAATAAAAAATGTGCATATGCAAAATTAATAAAAAAGTCATTGGATGAAAAAGAAAAAATTCGAAAAATTTTAAATAAGTATCGGAAAGAACCTCTTTCTAAAGATTGGATTCCTTTAGTTGTTTACTGTGAAAAATGCAAAAAGGATTTTACAAAGGTTCTTTCTGTTGAAGGATATGAAGTTGAATATGAATGTAAATGCGGATTTAAAAATAAAATAGATATTCGAAAAAAAGGAATTGTTAATACACCTTGGAGAGTTAATTGGCCTCTTAGATGGAAATACGAAGGAGTAGATTTTGAACCAGGAGGAATTGATCATAGTGTTTATGGAGGTTCATTTACAACTGCAAAAGAAATTGTAAAAGAGATTTTCAATGGAAAAGTTCCAATGTATCAATTTTATGATTGGGTCAAGATTAAAGGCGGAAAAGAATTTTCAAGTTCTTCTGGAAATGCTCTAACTCTAAATGATGTTGAAGAAATTTATGAACCTGGGATTTTAAGATATCTTTTTGTTGGGACAAAACCCAAAACAGGTTTTCAGATTAGTTTTGATAATGATGTAATCAAGATTTATGAAGAATTTGACAAACTTGAGTCAGATTATTACAATGAAAAATTAAATCCTCAACAAAAAAGAATTTATGAATTGTCAAAATTGAAAATTCCAAAGAAAAAACCAGAGAAAAAAAGTTTCAGACATTTGGTTACTTTGGTTCAATTAAATAAATTAAAAGAAATCAATTCAGATTCTAAAAAGCGTGCTGAAAAAGTTAAAAATTGGCTTGAAAAATATGCAGGAGATGAAATGAAATTTGAAGTTCAGAAAAAATTAAAATATCCTTTTTCAGGAAAAGACAAAAAAAGTTTAATTGAATTAAGGGAAAGATTGAAATTGAAAGAATTTACTGCAGAAGAATTATTTAATGAATTTTATGATATTTGTGCGAAGTTGGAAATTAAGAACACTGAATTTTTTAGAGCAGCTTATTTGGCAATTATTGGAAAAGAAAAAGGCCCGCGTTTAGCTGAATTTATTTTGTTAATTGGAAAAGATAAAGTTATTAAACTTTTGGAAGAGTTGAGATAAATTATTTTTTGAAAAGAAAGATATTTATATGAACATTGATTTAGGGAAAGTATGGTATGCAAAACATATAGAGGTTTAATTAATAAAGAAATGACTGAAGATGGGAGAGAAAGCCCTAGAAAAAATGTCGAAAGGCAGATAGGTATAAGAAAACAAACTAAAACAAAAATAAAAAGAGCTAAGAAAAAAGAGAAGGAAATAAAAAATTATTTGAAGAAATATTAAAATAAATGGCGCTAATTGTATGGACATTTATTTCTTACAAAAACAATAATTAATAATGAGACAATTAAGAAAATAGTTGATAAAAATTTATTCCAATGATACATTCCAATAAGATAAAATCCTCCAATCAAAGCCGCCAAAGTATTCCATATATAATTCCATAAATGTTTTTTCTTAGATAATTTTGATCCCTTTAAAATATAAAAAATACTTAAAAACCCAATGCACCACAATAAAACCAAATACCAAAGAAAATCAAGAATATATCTTATATCTTTTAAAATAGAAATAAACAAAATTATTGCTCCTCCTATTATTCCCGAGAGTAAATTATTGTAAAACTCAAAAGTTCTTGCTGGAACGCCCTTCAATTTTTTGTATTGTTTTTTAATCCACCTTATCATCTTTCATAAATGTTCTTTCTATGTCCTATTTTCTCAACATACAAAACCTTTATCTCTTCCTGAACATCAATAATTAATCTGTAATCTCCGACACGCAATTTATATCCTTTAATTTCTGTCAAATGTTTTAGATAACGAAAGGGTTCTTTTTTACATTCTTGTAATTTATTCCAAATTCTTTTCTTAATATCCAATTCTAATTTATTTAAAAAATTCAATGCTTTTTTATCAAAACGAATTTCATACATTCTATAATCCGAGGATTTTTTTTGCCTCTTCTTCTGTATAGAACTCTCTTTTCTTAATTCTTTCTCTTGCCTCTTTGATTTCCTTGATTGTTTTTTGGGATAATTTTGGTTCATCTTCACAGAGTTTTGCAATGTAAATTAACTTTCTAATTAATTCATTGTAACTTTCATTTTTGTATTGTTTGAAAGTATCCAAATCTTGTTTAGTTTGAATATTCAAACGTATTGTTGTTTCCATTCCATTCCCTCCGTGCCGTGTCCGTTTCTGTCCGTGCTTTAAGCTTTGACTTAATTGACTTTGCTGAGTATAGTTATGTATACATATGTATATATAAATCTTTCTGTTTTCTGAAAATTTAAAAACTATTCTTTCCTGAATTAATCATGTCATTAATAATAAAATCAAATGTTCGGAAAGTTGTGAAAGAACTTGATAAAGAAAATTCCATTTCAAGTGTTGCTGAAGAAGTTGAAGTTGGTTTGGAAAGAAAAGTTGAGGAAATTTTAACTAATGCTATTGCTCGTGCAAGTGCTAATGGTCGTCGGACTTTGCAGAGTAGGGATTTGTAATGGATATCTTAGATATTTTAAAAGAAGAAAGCCCTGAACTTTACAAGAAGTTAAGAAATAACATGTACGATTTTTTGGGTTTTGGATTATGTAAAAGAACATTTGAAGTTTTTAGAAATAAAGATAAAGCATTTAATTGGTTTTATAGCAAAATAATTGCTTTGGAAAACAAAAGACCTTATGATCTTGCAAAAGAAGGGAATCTTTCTGAAATTGAAAACGAGTTGAAAAGAATTGAACATGGTTTAATTGGGTGAGATAATTTTTTATAGTTCGGGATATTTTGTTGAATATGGAAAGAGTGAAAAAAGAGAATAAAGAGAAAATTATGGATATGATTGAGAAAGCAGGAGATCCAAATAATTATGAAACTTCTTGGGATAAAAATGAGATTCCCCACATATCTAAGAAAAAATCAAATATAAGAAAAGGAAGTTTATCAAGAGCACAAGGAGCAAGATTTGAATTAAAGGTTAGAGAAGATTTGGAAGAAAAAGGAAGGGTCGTTGACAAATGGGGAAACAATGTGGGAATGTGTGACAAGGAAGGAAACGAGATAATTAAAAAAATAATTGAAAAAAAGAAGTGTTATGTTCTCAAAAAATCAAACAAAAAAATTAAATTTGAAGAGGTAATTTTTGACAAATTAATTCCTGCAAAACGAAAATATAATCCTTTCAAAAAAGTTATGACTATTGGAACAGGTTTTCCAGACTTCATCGCGATTAAACATGTTCATAGTGGATTATATGATGTAATTGGTGTAGAAGTTAAGATGAATGGTGTTCTATCAAAAATAGAAAAAGAAAAATGTAGATGGTATTTGCAAAAAGGAATTTTTCCACAAATATGGATTGCAAAAAAAGGAAAAAAACGAGGAGAAATTGAGTATATTAATTTTGCAGAAAAGTATAAAAAATAGAAAATCTATGGTTGAATATGAAAGAGGGGTTGGAAAAGGTTTTGAAGAAAAGCTGGAAGATTTTTTTGTTAGGAGTTGCTATAAAAATGGGAACTGTTGTTTTGCAATCTGACACCCAATCAAGTGCTTATGGAGAATTTGTTCAGGAAAACCCACAACAGGAAATATACAATTCTGATACAACAAATCTTAAAAGAGATTATTTATTTTATAATTTATGCAAAGAGGATTGATTTTATT
>CAYXDU010000014.1:0-10835 GCA_964463895.1 Candidatus Woesearchaeota archaeon
TAATGTTCTCTTAAATTTTTTTGGAGAGGAAGATCTTACTTGGGAAATTGATGGAGAAATTTATACTCTCTATAATGGATATTCTGGATTAAAGATTGATTCAATTCAAAAAAACCACGGTTCTATTAAAGATAATGGGAAGTATGGGTTACCTGTGTTGTATGTATATGTTGAAAGACCAGGATATGTTGAGGATCATTCAATAAGTGCAATGGCTAATGGGAATGCTTTTGGAAATGGTGATGATTTGACTAAATTTGAGAATTTGACTTTTTTTGAGCCCCAAAATGATTCTATTATAAAAAGTCCTGGAAATTGGAATATGCCAAATAATTGTACTTTGTGGGTAAGAGGACCTCCAGTAAATTTGGGTTTTGATTCTCCTTTAAATTCTCCTTACATTATGAAATTTGATATTATTGATGGAGTTCCAAGTCAGGGATATAATGTTGACCCAATGTTAATTACTGAAAGAGATACAACTCCTCCAGAAAACATTATTTATTCACCATTAGAAGGAGAGGTTTTTAATACAAATTATGTTAATTTTAGCGGGAGAGTTAATGATAAGAATCTCAAAGAAGTAAATTATTCAATTAATGGTGGTGAAAAAATTTCTCTTAGTGAAAATTGGAACAAAACTTTAAATCTTGAAAATGGAAATTATCAGATAGTTGTTAATTCAAATGATTATTTTAATTTAGGGGATTCAGATACTATTAATTTTACAGTTGATAAACCAAATTCTTTGGAAAATAAAGTTTTGGATGATTTTAAGTTAAATGTTTATCCAAATCCAACAATTGACGGAAAAACGAATATAAAAGTTTATTCAGATAAATTTAATAAATTGTATACAGAAATTTATTCACTTGACGGAAGATTAATTGATTATGAGGTTGATGAAGTTTCTGCTGGAGAAAATTTAATTGATGTTGATTTATCTGGTAAAGCTCCTGGGGTGTATTTGCTTAATATAACTTTAGATGGAGAAACAAAAACTGAAAAAGTTAATATAAGATAATTCCACACATATTCTTTCTTTTGCAAATATTTTTAAATCACTTTGTCGTTAAAAAAATATGAATTTGAAAAGAGGTTCAGAGAATAAGAAAGCACAGGTTACAATTTTTATAATAGTTGCGATTTTGGTTATTGCAATTGCTGTTTTGATTTATTTTCTTTTAACAAATAAATCAAATTTGGAGAGTTCTTCTGCTTCTTCTGAAATAAACCCCACAGAGTATATTTCAACATGTCTTGAAGATTCTGTTGGAGAAAGAATTGAAGCGGTTTTGTTGGGAGGAGGTTCTATTGAAGGGGATTTGGTTTTGAATCTTAAAATTGAGGACGAGGATCACAAAAATATTACATGTCTCTGTTATACTGAAGAGGAAGCCTTTTGTGAAATTCAAGAACCTTCGATAATAAAACACATGGAAAATGAACTTAACAATTATCTTTCTTCAGAAACGGAATATTGCTTTAATCATCTTTTGGAAAATTTAGAAGAAAAAGGATACAATCAAACAGAAAATTATGAAAATTTTGAAGCGGATTTAATTGAAGGAGAACTTGTTGTGAGTTTTGATGCTTCTTTGTCATACTCAAAAGGCGAAAGCAGTTTTATTGTTGACAAAATGGTTTTTGAATATTCAACTGAACTTTATGGCATTGGAAAAGTTGTTCAGGAAATCGTAGAGGACGAAAGCGAAAAAGGTTATTTTGACAGATTTGATTATATGACAAATCATCCAGATTATTACATAAATCGATATAAGGTTCCGAACTCAATAAAAATCTATACCGTTAAAAATGAAAACAGCAATGAAGAATTCAGATTTGCGATTAAAGGAGGGTTGTAAATGAAAAAAGAAATTTATTTAATTTTTATTACAATGATTTTAGGAATTTATTTTTTAGGAAGTGTTTTTGCTGTTGAAGGTTGCTGTTTGAGAACAGAAGATGGAAGATATAATAAATTTGTCGATGAATTAGAATGTGTGAGTGTTGATGTGGGATATTTTCAGGAGGGTGTTAGTTGTGAAGATGCGACTTTTGTAGATGAAAATGGAAATGTGTTGAATGAAAAAGGTTGTTGTATTGATTATAATAATTATGAATGTTCAGAAGAAATTTATCGGGCAGCTTGTGACGACAGCGGATTGAGTTTTGAAAGTTCTTCAACAGAAACTTGCAGTGCAATAACTTTAAATCCAAATCCTTGCACAGAAGGTTGCTGTGTTGTTAATGGAATAGGATATTATGAAACTTCAGTGGCTTGTGATGCGCGTTCAGATTTGCTCGGTGAACCAGAATTTTTGGACTTAAGTTATAGTGAATGTGTTCAATTAGCTTATGCAAATGAAACTGGTGCTTGTATAAAATCAAGAACTTGCATACATACAACTCAGGAAGCATGCTTAGGAACTTTTGAAATAGGAAGATATTGTTCAGATGATTATATTAGAGAAAATTATGGAATTTCGTGCATTGCAGAATCTTACAAAGGTTGTTCTGAAAATCCAGAAGATATAGATGTTTATTGGTATGACCGTTGCAGAAATATGGAAGGCGTTGCAGAAGAATGTTCAAGAGGAGATACAAAATGTGGATTAGAAAATGGAGAATATGTTTGTGCAAGCGTCAGTTGCAATTATAACGGAGAAACTCTTTTGAACAGAGAAAGTAAATGTATTTATGACAGCCCTGTCGGTGAAGGAAATGATTTTGTGGGAAGCGTTCATGGAACTGTAACTTGTTATGAAGGCAAATTATATTATGAAAATTGCGGAAATGACAATGGCAAGGGAAGAGATTACATTTGTAAAGAGATCCTGACAATAGACACAGGATTTACAAGAGCTGTTTGCGTTCCAAATTTAGTTGAAAATTGTCTTGTTGTTAATTTTAAATATTTTGAAAAAATAAATGACGGGGAATTAGAATATGAAGAAGGAATTAAAGAATTAGCAGAAGCGTGCTCTGAAATGGGTCAATGTATGTTCAAAAACAGAAGTATTGATGATTATTTTAAATACAATTTTTGTGTTCCAAAAGATTCAGGAACAATAGAAATAGATGATGAAACAACCTCGTGCGATATTGCAACTCAAACATGCACTGTTTATTTTCAAAAAAATAACTGGAACAGATTTGAATGTGTAGAAAATTGTGAATGTTTAAAAACCGAATCTTTTGAAGAAATAAATGAATTGTGCCAGTCATTTGGCGATTGCGGATTGAACATTAACATTGTGGGGGAAATCGGAGAAGAAAGATTGTCTTTTGAACCTGAATGGGATAAGAGTGTAAGCAGGCGTTTTGCAGAAAGCACGATTAATAATTATGATGCAATAGTAAATAGAAGATATCTTAATATTGCTAAAATTGTTATACCTAATGCAGAAGAAAATATAATAAAATTCCTTAGAAAAAAATATGAGAGTTTTAACTCCAAAACTCAAGAACCCTTAGAAATTGAGTTTCCTCAAGAATTAATGGAAGAAATTTTAGGAGGAGAATATAACTCATTAACCGAAGAAGAAAGGAAGGAAAAAATGATTGAATATTTTTTAGAACAAGGAATCGAAATTGAAGATATAGCTTTGCTTGAGCAGACAGGTTGGAAAGAAGACATATTTTTGGGATATAATTTCTTTGATTTTGTGGGTTGGTCGCAAAATGCAATTTATGATATAGACCTTCACAGATTTATTTTGAACCCCATTCAAGGATTATTTGGTCACGTTGTAGACACAATTGACATAACTTACATTTGCACAGAATGGCAGGCACCTGCGGGAGGGAATGATTGTGAATTCTGTAATGAAGGAGATTTAGGTTGCACAGAATATAAGTGTTCTTCCTTGGGGCAAAATTGTGTTTTAGCAAATAAAGATACAACAAATCCCCTTTGCGTTTCTTCAGTAGATGACGGAATATCCCCAAAAGTAGAGATGATTGAAGCGCTGGATGAAGAAAATTATTTTATTGATGAAATTTCTTCTAATAAAGTTTGGGAATTATATTCAACGAATTCTGAATCAGATTGTATTCCTGAAAATAGCGAGATAGAATTCGTTCTTGAAACAAATGAAATTGCCCAATGCAAATATAGTTTTAAATCTTATTCAACTTATGATGACATGCCTGCAAATTATCCGACGAGTAATGATTATTTATACGAGCACGAGTTTTCTTTGAATTCAGGAAATGTTTTAAGTTATATTGACAATGAAGATTATAATGATTATATTTTATGTATTGGAGAAAACGGAACTAAAACAGGTTGCCTTGAAGAATTAGGAATTGAAAATGTTGATGTTAGTTTGAAAATAAGATGTCAGGATATATTCGGGCATTTTAGTGATGAAGTTGAATTAAATTATTGCCTTGAAGTTCGCCCTGATGAAGAAGAACCACGGGTCTTGAGTTTTTATCCTGAAAGTGGAACAGAGTTTGAATACAATCCTAGAAGTTTTGATTTAAGATTATATCTTAATGAAAATGCAGAATGCAAATATGGTTATGATAATTCAATAAATTATGAAGATTTGACTTATGAAATGACTTGGTCAGGAAAATCTGTTTCGGGTTGGATGTTTAATGCAACAATTGATGAAATTTATTTAGGGAATAATGAAATTTATATTAAGTGCAATGATACTTCTGGAAATATAAATGAAAATATAAAATATGAATTTACTTTGAAAAGAGATATTCCAGAAGACGAATATACTGAAGATTATGCTTTAATTATTGATTCAATTTATGTTGTAAATAATGTTGGTGGCGAGGAATGTTATGATAGAGAAAATATTACAACTGGAATTGGGCCTTCATTAAGTTTGAAAGTTAAAACTTCCCGAGGAGTTGATTCAGGTGTTGCGACTTGTTATTTGAATTCAAGAAAAACGATTTTAATGAGTGAAACTGATTCTGACGAGCATTCGCAGGTTTATAACGGGCTTTCAGAAGGAACAAAAGAATTTTTTGTTTTGTGCGATGATGGAGTTAGTGAAGTAAGTGAAACAATTTCAATTGATTTAATTATTGATGATGAACCGCCTGAAATGGTTGAGTCAATTGCTGAAGGAGATTATTTAACTGTTGTAACAAATGAAAATGCTTATTGCACTTATGGCAACGAGGATTGCGATTTTGATATTGATGAGGGGAAAACATTTTATGAAAAAAATTATGTGACAGAACACAACACTGGCTGGAATTCTGCTTTAAGTTATTATGTAAGATGCGTTGATGAATTTAGTAATGAAGCATGCATTGGAACCTCAGGAGAAGAAAATAATTCTGACGGCCCAATTATAACAAGAATCACTTACGTAGGAGACAAAGTAACAATACAAACCGACAGAAGTTCAACCTGCTATTATGACACTGAAGAATGTGATTTTGACATAACAGATTCTGAAACAAATGAAATGCGTTCAAATTCGGACACTAAACATTATTTTGAAATCAGAGATGAAAACAGATATTACATAAAATGCGAAGATGCTTACGGAAATGTAAATTCTGAATGCACAAGAATAAATGTTTTGTAATTTGTGATTGAAATTTAATTAAAATTATTTTGCCATTTCGCGAAGTTTTTTCAGAACTTCATCAAGTTCAACGGAGTTTTTTGTTTTTTTGGGAAGTTTCTTTTTTGCAGAAACGGGAAACTTTTTTGGTGCGGGTTTTGGCAAAGGTTTTCTAACAGGAAGGGAGTTAATTCTCATTAAAGGTCTTTTTGGAAAATTTCCTCGATTGAAATTTTGTTTTTTGGAAGGTTTCTTTGGAAAGATTTTATCTTTGAATTTTATAAGAACAAAAACCAAAATTACGAGAATTAAAATAATTAAAATTATTATTAACCAATTAGAAGATTCTTTTTCAATGCAACAAACTTGGCTTGAAGAATCGCAGGAATAAGAACTTTCTTTTTCATTTGAAGAACAAGAGGTTTTGCAAGTTCCTGAATTTTCTTCGCATTCATTTTCTAAATCGCCCTCATTTACGCATTCTCCGTCAAGACAACAATTTTCATTTTCCATAGTTCCCGTGCAGACTTCATCTGAAGAACAAATTTCTCCTGAACACGAATAAGAATCTCTGTCACAACAAAAACTCAAGGTTCCTTCGCAATCATAATTGCTTAAAATATTCCCGTCAAGATTTGAAATACAAGCTGATTTTGACATGCAGAATCCATGGTCTGGTTCGCAATCTATTGTTTCTTCAACGCAGATGTTATTTATGCACTCTTCTCCATCAGGGCAGGGATTATCATCATCGCATTCATAATCCGACATTGTTTCGTTTACACAAACGCCGTTGGAGCAAACTAAACTTCCTGAACAATTTTCATCTGAAGTGCATTCTGTTCCTCCAACGCAAGCCGAAATATTAAATGTGCATTCGTTTTCATTACCTTCAGGATAACATAAAAGAGTTCCTGTTGCATTTTTATCATTCAATACAGAAGCACAATCATTTCCCCGGAGTTTTGTTCCATCGCAAATTTCACCCAAATCAAGAAAACCATTTCCGCAATATCTACTTGAAGTTCCATATTCTTCCCACAAAGACGCTAAAATAAATGAAGTGTCAATTAAATTTGAAGAAGAATTTTCATTCCAACTTCCGTCGTTAGCTTGATTTGCAAGAAGCCACGATTGTGCGTTTTGTTTTTCAGTTGAATTCTCAGAATAAAAAAGCAAAGCCAAAGCAGTGTCGTAATACTTATTTCCAGACGCGTTCCAAAATCCGTTTGAGTTTTGCAGTGAAATTAAATTTTCTAAAAAATAATTTTTGCTCGTCAAATAATAAATAAAAGAGTCAGGAAGATAATCTGAATATAATTCTGAAAAAGCAACCAAATATGGAAGAAATGGCACGGTTTCATTTCCCGCAACATCCAAAGCAATTGTCGCCCACAAAGTTTCTGAATAATCGCACGAACTTCCTGACGAAAAGCAAAAAGAATTTATTTCGTTTTTTATTATTCCGTCAGAAGAAGCGGATTTTTCTGTATAAAAAAAATTCATTTCTGAAGAGCTGGATTTTCTGAAAAACAAATTTGTGCTGAACAAAGAATCGCACGAAACATTAAAAAAATTATCATAACACGACGGCGAAATTTCAATCCAATAATTGTTGTAAATTGAAAAACACGAAGAAGAATCTGAAGAAGTTAATTTTTCATTTGAATTTAATTCCAAAGAATAAATTTCATCTGAACTTGTAATTGTACAGAATGCGTCGCCAGAAGAATCAATTTGCAAAAACCATTCAAGAGAATCCGTTGACATTTTTTGCTCTGAAATCCACGAAGTGTAATTTGAAATATCTTTATTATTTATTCCAAAAACTATTGCAGCCAAAGAAGTTAATTCCAAATCGCAGGAAGAGCTGTCTTCGGAAAAACATTCGCCATCCAAAACAGAATTCAGCAATTCACTTTTGCAAAGTCCGTTTGAGAAATAAACAAAAATTTTCTCTTCAAGTGCAAGGTTTGAGCAACCAATTTCTGAGGTTGTGTTTTCAACAAAATCGTATGCTTTTTCAACTTGCGAAGTTTCATCTGAAATTATTAATGGAATTAATAATAAAAACAAGAACGCAAAAATAATTATTCCTCTTTTTTTCATAATAATTATTGGAAAAAAGAATTTATAAATTTGTTGTTGTTTGCAAATATTTTTAAATAACTTTGTCGTTAAAAAAATATGGAATTGAAAAGAGGTAAAAAGGCTCAGGTTACAATTTTTATAATAGTTGCGATTTTAATTGTTGCAATTGCAGTTCTTGTGTATTTTCTTTTTCCAGGAATCAGGAGCAATGTCGGCATAAAGACTTCTTCGCCAAGTGAATATATTGACACATGCATGAGGGAAAAAATTGAAGAAACAATTGAAACAATTTTTCTGAATGGAGGTTCTTATATTCCAAATGAAGAAATGTCGTATTTTTATCTTGGAAACAATATTGAATATTTATGTTATACAAATGAATATTACAAACCTTGTGTTGTTCAACAGCCGCTTTTACTTTCTCATGTAAAAAATGAAATAAAAAAAGAAATAGAAGAATCATCAGTAAGTTGTTTTGAATCACTTGTTGCAGATTATGTAAATCAGGGATATGATGTGAATTTAATTGGAGAAATAAATTCTGATAATATTGTTGTTGAAATAATTCCTGAAAGAACTGTTGTAAGATACAATACGCGAATGACAATTACAAAAGGCGAATCAGAAAATTATGAAAATTTCCAAATAATTATTGATAATAATTTGTATCAGATTTTAGGTGTTGCAATGAGTATTGTTGAATGGGAAGAAGAATATGGCGACGCACCGACGTCGGTTTATATGGACTGGTACCACAATCTTAAAATAGAGCATCATCTTCAGTCAGACGGAACAACACTTTACATAATTACTGACAGAGACTTTGGAGATGTTTTCCAGTTTGTTTCAAGAAGTGTTGTGCTTCCGCCAGGATATTAAAATGAAAAAAAAATATAAAATAATTTTAGGAATGATTTTGTTAATTGGGATTTTAGTTATGAATTTGAATTTTGTTTCACCTGTTGATGCAGGAATTTGCTGTGAAAGATTAGATAATGAAGGACTTTGGTGTCAAAATGTTGTGGATGAAAGTGAATGTGATGATGATTACAGAACACTTGGAACTTCATGTGACCAGACATCTTTTTGCACTCCTGGAACTTGCATTGATATTATAGAAGGAACTTGCACAGAAGGAACACCACAGCAAGTTTGCTTAGAAGAATACGGAGGAAACTGGAAAGCAGGAGATAAAGATGAACTTCCGGAATGCCAATATGGTTGTTGTTTCCTTGGAAATAGTGCTTCATTTGTTACAGCGACGGCATGTTCAAGACAGTCAGCTCTTGCAGGAATAGAAGACATGATTTTTGATACAAGTTATGATAATGAATTGTCCTGTATTTCTGAAGTTTTAAGTGATGAAGAAGGAGCATGTGTTTATATGACAGACACAGGAATGATTGAGTGTATTAGAACAACAAGAGCAGAATGTGATGATACCCTTGAATCAGGAATTGGAAGTGAATATAATGGTTTTCACGTTGGTTATTTATGTTCTGCACCAGAATTAAGCGCAAGATGCATTCCAACAAAAAAAACAAGATGTGAAGATTATGATGTTTATTTTGTGGACAGTTGCGGAAACAAAGCAAATATTTACGACGCTGATTATGCAGAAGGAGACAATGATAATTATTGGAATTACTGGACATATATAGAAGAAACAGCACCATGTGACCCAGATGGCGACGGAGTTACAAGTGATAATGAAGCAAAGGTTTGCGGAAGTTGTGATTATTATGGCGGAACAGTTTGTAAAAATTATAAGGATTTAGAAACAGGAACAGTAAAACCAAATTACGGAGATTATATTTGTGCGAATTTAGATTGTATTGATTCATCTGATATGGGGGTTAAAGAATTTTATGATGAATATGGAAGATATCCAAAACATGGAGAAAGATGGTGTGCGAATTATGTTTATGATTTAAAACTAATTAGAAGAACCTATGAGATTCCTCTTTTAAACAATATCCAAATTGTTGGAGATGAACGTTTTGTATCTGAAAAAAGTACAAAACAACAAAATTTGCCTGGTTCAAGATATGTTGTTCTTGAATGCCGAGACGGAGAAGTCACACCAAATGAATGTGATGTTTATAGAAATTATGTTTGTGCAGAAGATTTTTATGACATAAATGAAAATGAAGAACAAGATGAAAATGAAATTTTTGCAGCAAGTTGTGTTCCAAACAGATGGCAGGATTGTTTAACTCAAAATGAAAGTGAAGCATGTGAAGACAGCACACAAAGAGATTGTCAATGGGCTTATGTTGGAAGACATTATACTTTAGAAGATTTGGAATGGCTAGGAGAATTTGGACTTGATCCTGAAGAAGAATTAGAAGAAGCACAAAGTTTAATTCCAGGAGTTTGTGTTCCAAAGTTTGCACCTGGGTTGAATTTCTGGGAAGAAATAGATACTCAAGCAGTGGAAGATGGTGAAGATGTTGTTGAATGCAATATAGCAAGTGTTTCCTGCACTGTTACATATGAAGGGGGAATTTTAGGGGGAAATCCAGAAGGAAGAATGAGCAAATGCACTAGCAATTGTTATTGCATTCCAGGATACACTGCTGGCTCAGCAAGTAAAAAATATGAAAAAAGCAATTCCAAAGACCCCCAAAGTTACGTAGAATGGATTACATCTATGAATTTGATTTGCAGTGCTTTGGGAGATTGCGGAGTTAAAGTAAATTACATTGGAGAAAAAGGATATTATACTCAAGACCAAATAATTGATACTTCAGATTTAAGATAAAATGTTTAAAACAAAAAGAATAGCAATTACAGAAATTATTTTACTTTTAATTGGAATTTTTGCATTTAGTTGGATGATTGGAAGTTCTATTGAGGTTGTTAGTGCTGGTGGATTGCCAAAATTAGGAGAATCCTGCGGAGCAGGAGGAATTTGCATTAATACAACAACTACGAATTGTAATGGAGAAAAAAAAATTGGTTTATGCGATCCAGATGAAATTAGATGTTGTGTGCCTGTGGAAGAACCTGAAGAAAATAAAGTGAATCCGCAAAACGCATTTAGTTGGATTGTAACAGGAACAACAGCTGCAAATGGATTAAAAAAAATATCAACTATGGGAACTCCTCTGAAAAAAGCAGCAGCAAAAGAAGTTGGAACTGAAGTTGCAAAAGAATCTTCAAAAAAGGTTACAACCGGCACTGCGACATCAACAG
>CAYXDU010000015.1:0-10232 GCA_964463895.1 Candidatus Woesearchaeota archaeon
TCGTCTCGGACAAAGTTTTATTGAAAACTTTGTATGAAGCGCGGACTGGGACTCGAACCCAGGAAAAATCGGGCTGCAACCGATTGCAGTAGCCGCTGTGCCATCCGCGCATTTTTGAGGGGATGCCCCGGACAGGATTTGAACCTGCGACCTACTGCTTAGAAGGCAGTCGCTCTATCCAGGCTGAGCTACCGGAGCTTTTGATTATAATAGATTAGTTGAAGAACTATTTAAAATGTTTTTGTTTTATAAGATTACTTCATCAAAGTCCCTTGCAATCTCAATATTCTTAAAATGTTTTTTTGCATCCTGCAAAAGTTCTTTTAATTTGTAATCATATCTTTGGGAGATGTGTGTTAGGATTAATTTTTTTACTTTTGCATTTTTTGCATTTTTTCCTGCTTGTTCTGCTGTCATGTGCAAATGTTCTTTTGCTTCTTTTGAATTTTCCGACGAGAAACTTGATTCGCATATAAATAAATCAGAATTTTTCACAAAGGGAACAATTTTTTTATTGTCCAGTGTGTCAAGAACTATTGAAACTTTTTTTCCTTTTTCCAAATAAGTTAAATTTTTTGCAGTATATTTTTTTCCATTAATTTTTATGTCTTTTCCTTTTTGCAATTCTGAAAGATGCTTTCCTGCAGGAATCTTTGAATTCTTGAGCTTTTTTTTATCAATTCTGATTTTATCTTTTATTACAAAAGAATAAGCATTTGTTGGTGTTCTGTGTTTCATAGATTCAGAATTTAATTTAAATTCTTTTGTTTCAAAGAAAGGTTTTGTATGAGAAGAAATTTCTGTCACATTTATTTTTAAATTTCTTTCGAATTTGAAAAGTTTTAGAAATTCTTCAAGGGGTTTTTTAGTTCCTTTTGGAGTGTAGATTTCTAATGTTTTATTGTATTCACTAAAACCCAGAGTTGATAATAATCCTGGAAGTCCAAAAATATGGTCGCCGTGAAGGTGAGTTATAAGAATTTTTGTTATTTTGCATGGATTTAATTTTGCTTTTCTGAATTGTCTTTGAATTCCTTCACCGCAGTCAATTAAAATATTTTCATCTTTGTAAGTCAGAAGAATTCCTGTGTGGTTTTTTTTTGCAGTTGGGATTTGCGCTGCTGTGCCTAAGAATATTATTTTTATTTTTGATGCCATTGAATATAGAAAGAAAAATTATTTATTAAACTTCCGAAAGTTCTCACTATCAATAACAAGCCAGAAAACGGCCCAGCGAAATCTAAACAGGCAAATCGCTACTTATTCTTTTAGTGCTGTTGAAGCAGGAGAGATGTAAATGATTGTATCCCCCCGAAGGAAAGTCAATCCCAAACTTCTTTTCATTTCTCCATCTTGCATTTCTTTGACATTGTCCAACACCAAGTTGATGTGGATGTCGAAAGCAAGGAGAGTTCCAACGAACTGTTTCTCGCCCTTCAAATGCACTAGAACTTCTTTTCCCTTTGAGTTGTTCAAAAGGTCAAGAGGTCGTTCAATTCCATTAACCATAATTTGTTTATTGCGAATTTGTTTTTAAATATTTCTCTTTATTTAAAACGAAATTTTTTAGTAAGGTTTTTAAATCAAATTTCAATCAAAATAACATGACAACAAAGAAAGGAAAAAAAATTTCCGGAGGAAAATATGTTAAACAGAGAAAGAAAAAGAAAAATGAGCGAGCAGGGCAAAAAAAAGTTGTCAAGCTTTCGGATTCAGAAAAAAGAAAAACTCTTCGAGTAAGAGGTGGTATTTTGAAAACGTTTTTTTTGAGGGCTAAATTTGTTAATGTTCAGACAAAAGGCAAGACGAAAAAAGTCGAGATAAAGAATGTTGTTTCTACGCCTTCAAATCGTTTCTTAGCAAGACAAAATGTTATTACAAAAGGAACAATTGTTGATACAGATTTAGGCAATGTTCAAATAACAAGCAGACCGACTCAGGAAGGTGCTGTTAATGGAATTTTAGTTGAATAGTTTTTAGAAAATTTCACTCCTTTTTTCGACGACGCTCGCCGAAAACTTTATAAAGACAAAAACTTTAAAAACCATTGTATTAAACTCTAAAATAGTAAAATTCTAACATGGCAAACATACGACGATGTCCTGAATGTGATAGTGTAAATTTGACTTATGATTCTCATCTTGGTGAAGTGATTTGTAATGACTGCGGGCTTGTTGTTGAGGATAAAATGGTTGATACTGGTGTTGATTTGTCTGGTAAATTTGACAAGTCAGAGAAAAAGGGGCGTGGTGGTGCGCCGATTTCTATGCAGAAATTTGACAAGGGTTTAACAACAAATGTGGGAGAGATTTCTGATATTTATAGATTAGATCCAAAACAAACCCGAAAATTTTTAAGATTAAAAAAATGGCAGGAAAGGGTTTCAACATCTATTGAGAGGAATTTGAGATTGGCAATGGCAGAACTTAGGGTTATTGCTTCTTATTTGAATTTGCCAAATGTTGTCCGTGATGAGGCATCAAGAATTTATAATTATGTTTTGCAAAGAGGTTTGGTTCGTGGAAGAAGTATGGAGTCAGTAATTGCTGCGTGTTTGTATGCTGCTTGCAGAAGTTATAATATTCCGAGAACTTTGGATGAAATGGCTACTGCTTCAGATGTTGAGAGAAAAGAAATTGGAAGGACTTACAGATTTATTATAAGAAAATTAGGAATAAAAGTTGCGCAGAGTTCTCCAAAGGATTATGTTTCGAGATTTTCTTCTGTTTTAAAATTAAGTCCTAAAACACAAAATGATGCTTTGAAAGTTTTGAAAGATGCTGAAGGTGTTGAGTTAACTTCTGGTAGAGGACCTGCAGGAATTGCTGCTGCAGCACTTTACGTCGCTGCTTTAATGAATGATGAGAAAAAAACCCAGAGAGAAGTTGCAGATATTGCCGGAATAACAGAAGTTACAATTCGTAATCGGTATAAAGAATTAATTGAGAAATTAGATTTAGAAGAAAAGATTAAACAAAAAGAAGCAGAAGCAAAGAAAAAAATAAAACAAAATTAAGGAATTTCTTTTGATAGTTTGTATTTTGATTTAAACCAGGAATCGTCTTGTTTTAGGAAGTTGTTTTCTTTTTGTTTTTTGAGTTTTTTATCTTGAATTGAAAAAATTATTAAAAATATTAAAATACCAAAAATGAATAATAAACCAATTTGTTCAAAACGAGGAAATAAAATTGTTGGAATTAATAGAATTAAAATTAATATTATAATTTTTATTACAAGTTCTGCGGGCATTTTTTCATCGTCCATTTTTGTTTCTAAAAAAGTTCTTTTTAAAATTAATTGACTTTGGAAAAAAGTGACAGGATTGAGAAAGTTTTTATATAGTTGGTTTGTTTGATTTTTGCAAGCGGGTATGCCGGAGTGGTCAAACGGGACAGGTTTAGGACCTGTTAGCTTAGTGCTTACTTAGGTTCGAATCCTAATACCCGCATTTGGGTTTTTCTTTTAGAAAAAGAAAAGCTACACTGTAAAAGAAAACTACAATTGCAAAATCTTGTGATTTTGCATATAAGGAAATTTAAATGAAAAAAATTTATTTAATTCATGGATGGGGAGGAAGTGATTCCAGTGAAGGATGGTTTGGCTGGCTTAAAGAAGAGTCTAAAAAATTAGGCATAAAAGTTATTTCTTTTAATATGCCGAATACAGATGAACCTAAGATTGAAGAATGGATTGGATTTTTAAAAGAGAATGCTAAAGATTTGGATGAGGAAACTTATTTTGTCGGGCACAGCGTTGGGTGTCAGGCGATTTTAAGATATTTGGAAATATTGGATTTTGGAATTAAAATTGGTGGTGTAGTTTTTGTTGCACCTTGGATGGAATTGGATAAAAACACAATTGAAGAAGAAGGAGAAGAAGTTGTTGAAATTGCAAGACCCTGGATGGAAACTCCGATTGATTTTGATAAAATAAAAGAACATACAAATAATTTTTTGTGTATTCTTTCGGATAATGACCCTTATGTTCCTTTGAACAATAAAGAATTTTTTGAAGAAAAATTTAATGCTAAATTAATTATTAAAAATGATGAAGAGCATTTTAATGAAACTGAAAAAATTCCTGAAATTTTGGAGTTTGTGAGATGAACACCTATACAAAGAAAATTTTAATTAATACAAAAGAAAGAATTGAATTTGTTAATATTACTGAGAAAGTTTTGGAAATTGTTAAAGAGTCAGGAATTCAGGATGGTTTGGTTTTGGTTAATCCAATGCATATAACAGCGTCGGTGTTTATTAATGATAATGAAAATGGTTTGCTGAAAGATTTTAAAATTTGGCTGGAAAAACTTGCTCCAAAAAATTTTGATTATAATCATCATCAAACAGGAGAAGATAATGGATTTGCACATTTGTGGAGAACAATTATGGGCAGGGAAGTTGTTATTTCATTAACTGATTATAAATTGGATTTTGGCCCATGGGAAGAAATTTTTTATGGAGAGTTTGATGGGCAGAGAGATAAAAGAATTTTAGTTAAGGTTATTGGTGAATGATTTTTGGATGTTTTTCTAAGATTAATTCAGTTTGGTTTGGTAGATATAGGTTTTCTTTGGATTTTATTTGAAAACCATTTTTTGTAAGGAAGTTTAACATAGCATAATTATTTTCTGTTACATCTGTTTTTATTGAATATTTTGGATTGTCGCGTTCCATTTGTATTAGCATAAAATGTCCGATGTCTCTTCCACGGTTTGGCTTTTTTACGCGAAGATTTTTTATTTCTAATGTGCTGTTGTTTAAATATCTGTAAATGATATTTCCTATTACAATTCCTTCGCTGAAAGAAACAATTGTTTTATATTCTTGAGTTTCGATTCTTGGAATACATTTTTCTTTTATCCATGGAAAATAAAAACTTTTGTGATAGAATTCTGGATTTTGTTTTATGAAATTCTCCAGAAGTTTTAGTTCTTTTTCGTCTTCTATTTCTTTGAATGTTATTTGAAGCATAAAATAAAATATTTTATAGAGTTTTTAAGAATTTGAGTGATATAATATAATTATTTTTCTTTTGCAACCAATAAAATTCCCACAAGTCCGAGGACAAAAAGTGCAACTCCTCCGAAAGAAACAATATTTGAACCTTCTACTGCAGAAATCACATTTCCTGTTATTCTGTTATAACCCATGAATAAACTTGCTGCAATTGCTCCGGTTGATAAAAGTCCGAGAGTTTTTTTTAATTTGCAGTTTGTATCACACTTCTTTTTCATATTTTAATTAAGATGAAGGGGTTAATAAAGTTTTTTGTGGTTAGAGTTTCTTCCATAAAACTTCAAAGTCTTTTTTATAACCTTCAAAGATATCTTTATTTTCTATTTTAATGAGGAATGGTTTTTCTTTGATTGTTTGAATTATTATTTTATTTTCAAAAATAAATGTTGTTGCTAAATTTTCAGCTTCTTTTGGAAGATATTTTATATTTAATTTTGATTTTGCCATTTCAGTTTGTTTTAAAGATTGAACAGCAATAATTTTTGGATTTCCATATTTTTTATTATCTTTAATAATATGGATTGCACTAAAAGGTAATTTTTCAAATATTTTTCCTGTAGCATTTAATACTAAGAGATTTTTTGCTTTCCTAATTTCTTCAAACAAAATTTTTAATCCATTTAGTCCTTCATAAACTTCCACAGAATTATTTGTTTTTGCAGTGGTTTTTATCTCTCCTAATTCTCTGATTAAATCTTTAGTTATTTCTTCTTTTTCTTTAATGTTTGAAAGTAACGATTCTGGTTTTGAAAGAGAATAAAATCTTTTACTTTGTTTTTTGATATAGTTTACAAAACCTTTTTCTATTAATTGTTGAAGAATATTGTAGACAACTGTTCTTTGAGTTGAAGTTTTTTTTGCTAATTCATTTGCTGTTGATTCTTGTAATTTTGCTAATTCTAAATAGATTTGAGATTCTTTTTTTGATAATCCTATTTTCTGGAGTTTTTCTAACATGTAATTAATCTATTTTTGCAGTTTAAAAAGTTGTCGTATTATGTTACAACTTAAATTTATAAGTTGAAGATTTGAGAGAGATTTATGAGAAAGAAAAATTTACTAAAAAAATTAGCAATTGGGACAGCAATTATTGGAACATTATTAATCGGACCTGCTACTTGTAAAAATTTAGGAAAAGGAGCAAATACAAAATATGTTGAAACAGAAAATTACGAATTATATTCTTATCAACCTTTAGATACTTGCAAATATACAAATCCTCTAAAATTTTTCAAGAAAGATACTTCCATTTTTTCCTCAGATAAGTTTCTTTTTGTAAAAAGAAGAGGAGAAGCGAAAATCGGCGATACATTAAGAATTTATAGATTATATAATTCTAAAACTTCTTTTCCAGAGGCAATGAGTTTTAAATTTATTCAAGATTCTTCGCAGGTTGTTAGTCAAGAGGAATTTTTGAAAAGTGTTTCAGAAAATGAAGATCCTTTTTGTTTTTGTAAAAGAAGGGATGATGATGGTCTAATAACCAATGGGATAATGTCTATAAAGGAAAAAGAAATTATTAAAGACAAAAAAAGAAAAGACCCTCTTATGGGATATCAGCAGTCGATTCGTTTTTACCATCAGGTTTTGTGGAGAGAAAAAGAATTTAATAATTATAAGAAATTTAAGGAAGCGTTAGATGAATAACTTTCTATACACTACACCAAAACATTTATATATTATTTTGTAGTTAGTAACTCATGGTTTACATTGCAAAACAAAAAGTTAATGGAAAAAATTATTTTTATCTTCGGAAAGCGGTTCGTGAAGGTGGTAAGGTTATGAGTAAGCATATTGCATATCTGGGAAAAACGCGAGAGGAGGCTGAAGCAAAAAAATTAGAAATTCTTAAAAACCTGAAAGATGAGGAAATTCCTATGATTAATGAGAAAGTTGATACTGAAAAATTAATTCATAAAAAAATTTCTGTAGATGAGCTTGCTAAGTTTTGCAAAGAAAAAGGTTTTGTTTATCGCTCTTCAGATATTTACGGAGGTTTTGCAGGTTTTTGGGATTTTGGTCCTTTGGGTGTTGAGTTATTTAACAATTTGAAAAATGATTGGTGGAATTTTTTTGTTCATGAAAAAGAAAATATTGTTGGAATGGAAGGTTCAATAATTTCTCATCCTTTGACTTGGAAAGCGTCGGGACATATTGAAAATTTTAATGATGTTTTTGTCAAATGCAAAAAGTGCGGAAAAATAGGAAAGCTTGATGAAAACGAAGTTGGAAAAATTAATTGTCCGGATTGTGGAGGAGAGTATGAATCTCAGGGAAAATTTAATTTAATGTTTGAAACAGAAGTAGGTGCAGGAGAAAATTCACAAAAAGCATATCTTAGAGGAGAAACTGCGCAAGGAATGTTTTTGGATTTTAAATTAATTAATCAGACAACAAGACAACAATTGCCTTTTGGGATTGCGCAAATTGGAAGATGTTTTAGAAATGAAATTTCACCAAGAGATTTTTTGTTTCGTTCAAGAGAATTTCATATTGGAGAATTTGAATTTTTTATTAATCCAGAAGAGAAAAAATGCGAATTGCTTGGTGAAGAACATTTGAATATTGAATTTGATTTTTTCTCGGAGGAAAATCAGAAAAGAGATTCAGTAGATTTGGAAAAAGTTACAATTAGAAATTTAATTGAGAAGAAAAAACTTGGAGAATGGCATGCTTATTGGCTGGCTGAGCAGATTATTTGGATGAGAAAATTGGGATTAGAGGAGTTTAGAATAAGAGAGCATACTAAAGAAGAATTGAGTCATTATAGTTCTGCAACTTTTGATATTGAATATCAATATAATTTTGGCTATAAAGAATGCACTGGAAATGCTAATCGGGGACAGTATGATTTAACTCAGCATGAAAAAGAAAGCAAAGAAAAAATGGAAATCTTTGACGAGAAAGCAGGGAAAAAAGTTTTGCCCAGAGTTATTGAGCCGACATTTGGAATGGAAAGAATTTTTTTGGCGTTGCTGACAAAAGCTTATTGTATTGATGAAAAAGAAAATACGATTTTGCAATTGCCTTTAAAACTTGCACCAATTAAAGCTGCGGTGTTTCCTTTGATTAAAAGAAAAGATTTTGAAAGTTTATCTGAGATGATTGTTCAGAATTTGAAAAAAGAATTTCATATTGTTTATGATAAATCAGGAAGCATTGGAAGAAGATATGCAAGAAATGATGAAATAGGAACGCCTTTTTGCATAACTATCGACGAGGATTCTTTGAAAAACAAAGATGTTACAATTCGTTTTAGAGATACAAAAGAACAAAAGAGAATTTTAATAAAAAATTTAAAAAATGTTTTGCGAGATTTAATTTCTGAAGAAAAATCTTTTGATGATTTGTAATTTTATTTTTAGAATTTTGTTTTTTATTTTTTTGCAAAAGTTTTTAAAGAATTAATTCTTAGTTTTAATAATTAAATGAGAGGTGATTACCTATGGCTAAGAGAAAAGTTTCTAAGGCGGCTATGAAGAAAAAAGTAGCTAAGAAAAAAGCTGTGATGAAGAAGAAAAAAATGGCTAAAAAGAAAGCAGTGAAGAAAAAAGCTATGAAGAAAAAAGTAGCTAAGAAAAAAGCTGCGAAAAAGAAGGCGGCTAAAAAAAAGAAAAGAAGATAAATAATTTATTTTTTATTTTGTTAATTTAATATGGATGCCGATGATATTGGTCACTAAAGTGGTGCTTTTGAGGTTAAGATTTGATTTTTGAATAAATTGTGTTTAGATTTATCTTTTTATTTGAATCATTAAGTATTAGTTTGTAATCACTTGGAATTATTTTTGACTTGTTGGGTTTTATATTTGTTAATTCAATTTTGTCTTTTGTTTTTGCTGTTACAAATATTAAAAGAAATGAATGAATTACTTTTTTGTTTTTGTAAACATGTTCTAATGAAACTGAATTTATTTTTTGTAGTGTTGCGTTTAATTTATGTTTGTCTTTTAATATTCTTTTTACTGCTTTTGATATCGATTCTCCTAAAATTATTCTTCCGCCTGGCAAACTTAATTTGTTTTTGTAAGGGCGTTTTTCTCTTTGAATTAAAAATGCTTTTTGTTTGTTTCTGATTAGAATTAGTATTACCGGAAGCACAGAATTTTTCTCTGAAATATAGGGGATTAAATATTCTGAAGTTTCTGTAAGTTTGTAAAATTCTTTTTCTTTTTCAATAATTCCTTTTGAAATTAGTTTTTTGAGGTGGTAGTTTAATTTGTTTGAACGAATCTCTAAAAATTTTTCTATTTCATTGAATTTTAATTTATTTTCTTTTAAGAATAATTTTAGTATTTGTTTTTCCATTAAGTCAAATTTTTTGAGGAATTATTTAAATATTATTGTGATGGGGTTTTTTCATGTCAGATAAGAATTTGAAACATTTTGTTGTTGTTACAGGAATTTTGGTTAATGCTGAAGGAGGGTTTTTGATTGTTAAACGCGCTTGATTGGGAGAAGGCTTTTCCAGGAAGGTGGACTGTTCCAGGAGGAAAATTAGAAGTTTTAGATTATGTTTTGTGAGAGAAAGATACGCCGCATCATTGGTATAATGTTTTTGAAGATTTGTTGAAGAGAGAAGTAATGGAAGAAGTAGGATTGGAAATTGAAAATATAGATTATGTCACGAGTATGGTTTATATTCGTCCTGATAAGATTCCGTGTTTAATTGTGAGTTTGTTTGCCGACGCTAAAAGTGAGAAGGTTAATTTATGCAATGCTTTAACAGAATACGCTTGGGTAAATTTAGAAGAAGCAAAGAATTATGATTTAATTGAAGGAATTTATGATGAATTGGTTATTTTGGATAAAAAATTAAAAGGTGAAAAAAAGATTTGGGTTGGTGAGAATTTGGATTAATTTTTTAAACTTGATTTTATTATTTTATTCATGGAAGATTGTGTATTTTGCAAAATTGCCAAAGGTGAAATTCCTTGTGATAAAATTTATGAGAATGATAATTTTTTTTCAATACCTGATGCAAATCAAAAAGTTGAAGGGCATAGTTTGATAATTTCTAAAAAGCATTTTGAAAATGTTTTGGATTTGCCGTCTAGTTTGGGAATGGAGTTGATTGATTGCATCAAGAAAACTGCATTGAAAGTTTTGGAGAAAGAAAAAGCAGAAGGTTTTAATTTAGTTCAGAATAATTTTGAAGTTGCAGGGCAATTAGTTAAACATGTTCATTTTCATATTCTGCCGAGGAAGAAAGGGG
>CAYXDU010000016.1:0-9998 GCA_964463895.1 Candidatus Woesearchaeota archaeon
GAGGTCGAGAGTTAGAATCTCTCCAGAGCCATAACAATTATTCAACAGCAAGTTCTGCTTTTTTCTTTTCTTCCTGTTTTTTCATTCTTGAAATTAAACCTGCAATCCTGTTTCTTAATTTTTTACTTGGCATTGTATTGCCAAGAATTTTTTTATTTGTTTCAAAGTCCTCGCTAAATGGAATATCTTCTTTGAGAAGTGTTTCTGAAGTTCTTCTCATCATTTTTGATTTTATTTTTCCCATGGTTAATTCTAATTTATTTTGTTTTTAAAGCTTTCTTATTCCAATCGAATATATTGAATATAAGAAAGTTATTTAAAGTTCAAGTTCCTGGAAAAAGCATGAGTTTGAGTTGGTTTGCTTTTAATGCGAATGTGAAATCAGCTTCAGCTCTAAAAGTCCAGTACTAATTGTGCGGGCTTTTGATTCTTCTAAAATAATTAAATGAATTAAGGGCTCAATAGTTATTCTGGAAAATTAAATATGCGGAGGAAAAATGGAAAAAGATTGTTATTTGCCAAGATGTCTTCAATCAGGTTCGTGGTATGAAAGTGCCCGTAATGATCACGATTATATTATTGATGGTGAAGATATAATAATTCCAGGCAAAGGAGATTTATTGGAAATGATTACGGACTAATTTATTTTTTTTATTTCCTTTATATTTTCAAGTGCTTCAATAAATGCAGAGACCTTTTTTAGAGGTTCACCCAAACTCAGAATTTCGTATTTTAAATTTTCTTCTTGGGATTTCTTAAACGCTTTTATAATCTCTTCTTCACGAATTGTTTTTTTGTTGTAAGCAACTAATAAATATTCTTCTGAATCTTTTTTTACTTTTAATGTTATATCGTTTTTACTAAATCCAATTATATCAGATATTTCTATTTGATTTTCTGAAAGATATTCTTTTATTTTATTAAAGAATTTTTCATTTACTTTTGGGCTTGTTTTCTTTTTAGCAGTTTTTTTAATTTGAGTTTTCTTTTTAGTTTTTGCTTCTTTTTTTTCAAATATTTCCAGAGGTTTTTCTTCCTGAGAATCTTCGTCCCTCCCGCCCACCCTTGGGGCTTCGCTAATTTGCGCTCGCGTCGCGTCGCGTAAATTATTTTTAGAGTTTGTTAGGTCTTCATCTTTTTCTTCTGGGATTTTGATATCTTCTTCAGATGCTAAAAAATATCTCCAATAAAGTTCATTTGAGTTTTTGGGATTGAATGGAATTGCAAAATCGCGTATTGAGCGCAGTGCAACACGAATTGCAGGTTCCTGTTCTTTGTCTTTTAGAAATTTTTTTTCTTTGAGTAAGATGAATGTGTCCTTTTCTTTGCTTTTTAGGTGTTTTTCTGCAAGAGATTCAAGTTTTTCTTCTTGTCCTGGAATAAAATAAATCGGGGAATTTCCGACTTTCATGTTTGTGATTTTTATTCTTTTTTCTGAAACAAGTTCTGATAAAAAAGCAGATGTGAAGAGAATGCTTGTCTGGAGTTTGCTTGCTATTGGCGACGGGAAATTAGGGCCTTCGAAATTTAATATTGAAATTATTCTTTCTTTTATTTTTGATGTGTCCTGCATAAATTAGGAAAAGTGTTGGGGGTTATAAATATTTGGTTGATTTTGTGAGGGAAAATTATTCCCGCCCGCCCTAAGAGAGCGCTCGCTGTCGCTTCGCATAAATAATGTTCTGGAGAATAGAAAAGCTTTTAAGAAAGGAGATTGTTGGGAATTTATGGGAAAAGGATTGATTAGAAAGATTGGAAAAGGAATTGTTTTGCCTTTGGTTTTTGGAGGTTTGAGTTTAATTAATAGTGGATGTGCTAAAAATTATCAAATTGATGGGAATAATGTGAAATATTCCCATTGGAAACCGCGGTCAATTGTCGAGACTGTAGGAAATGTTAAGATAAGATATAGTATTGGAAGATGTAGTCTTAGAAGTTATATGAGGAGTATTAAAAGAGTTTATCTTCTTGGTGAAAAGTACACTAAAAGAGATACTCTTGTTTGGGAAGCTGCTAATACTCATTATGATTATTTGCGCGAGAAAATAGATTCAATTGAGAACGCTATGAAATTGCAAGAAGAACAAGATAGAATAGCTCGTGCTATGAGGTATTTTGATTAATTTTATGTTTTAATCCAACTAACTTCATAATAACTTACATCAGATTCTTCGTCAATTATTGCTAAAAGAAGTTTCTTTTTTGTTGAATGTGCGACTCTGTTTTTTGCAGAGAATTCGTGCCAAGAGAATTTTTTTGATTCATGCTCGCAAAAAACTACCCAATCAGCGTGTCCTTTTCCTGGTGATGAGCCTTTTTTGTAAACTCTGAAATCAGCACCGAATTTCAGTGCGGTTTTTACAATGTGTCCTTTTTCTCTGAGGTCTTTGAATACTGGATATTTTAATTGAATTCTTGAATCAATTTTCTTTAATTTGCTGAATAATTCATCAAAATTTAGTGCTTTGTTTTTTTGCAGGATTTCTATTTTATTTTTTTCAACTAAGTAAAGTGCTTCAGAGAGAGTGTATTGGATTTTTTTTGACGGTGTTATTTCTCCGAATCTGGATTTTTTATTCAGTGAAAATGCATCTGCAGAATTTGTTGTGATTGTTTCGCCGATTAATTGAGCTTGTATTTTTTTCATGTTTATGAAAGAGAATGAGAATATTTAAAAGTTTGGAGGGTTTTAAATTAGTATGAAATATGATAAAGATAAACGAGAAATTGTATTAGGTAAGGAATTAAATAAAATAGATAGATTCACTTTTGATTTTGTTAAGGTTGTTGAGAAGTATGTGGATTATGTAATTATCTCTGGTTATGTTTCAATTTTATTGGGAAGAGCAAGAGCGACAGAGGATGTTGATATTTTTATAAAAAGAATTTCTAAAGAGAAATTTATTGAAATGCATAATGATTTAATTGAAAATGATTTTTGGTGTCTGAATTCGAATAATGTTAATACTATTTTTAATTATATTGATGAGGGTGTTGCAATAAGATTTGCAAGAGGAAAAATTCCGTTGCCGAATATTGAAGTCAAGTTTCCAAAAGACGAATTAGACAAGAATGTTTTTAATGATTTTCTTGTTGTTAAAATTCCAGTTGGAGAGATGAATATTTCTTCTTTAGAGAGACATATTGCTTTTAAGAAATATTTTTTAGGAGATGACAAAGATAATGAAGATGCTCTGCATGTGGAGGAATTGTTTAGAGAGGATATTGATTATGAAAAGGTTAAAAAACTTCGGGAACTTATTAAAATAAGACAAAATGAAATCAGAAGAAAACAAAAACTCTGAAAAGGTTTTTATGAAACCCGGAAAGACAAACAGGGAAGACAGAGATAATTTTATTAAGTATTGGGCAAATTTCATTAAAACGCATTCAGATAAAGAATGGAGTTCTCAGCAGAGAGTTTTGATTGATGCGCAGATTCCTGAATGAGTTTTCTTCTATTAAAACAATAAAATTTATAAAGTTTAGAGGTATTGAAATCTAATGAAAATTGCTAAAGAAAAAAACATTGGAATTTTATCTTTAGCTTTGCTAATTTTAATATAGATTCATCATAGATGAATCTCATTGAATTAAACTTATTATTTCTATAATGAATTCTATTGAGATTTTTGATACAACCTTGAGGGATGGAGAACAAAGTCCAGGAGCAACTCTGAATTCTGATGAAAAATTAGAAATTGCTTATGCTTTGAGGGATTTGGAGGTTGATGTTATTGAGGCAGGATTTCCTATTGCAAGTGATGATGATTTTAAAGCAGTTAAACAAATTGCACAAAAAGTAAAAGGACCTGTTATTTGCGGTTTGGCAAGAGCACTTGAAAAAGATATTAAAAGATGTTACGAGGCTTTGAAGTATTCTAAAAGGCCAAGAGTCCATATTTTTCTTGCAACTTCTGAAATTCATATGAAAGAGAAATTGAAGATGAGTCCTTTAGAAGTAATTGAGAGAACCCGAGAAAGCATTGAATATGCAAAATCTTTTTTTCCAGAGATTGAATTTTCTTTAGAAGATGCAACAAGAACAGAATATGCTTTTATGATTGAGGTAATAAAAACAGCAATTAATGCAGGGGCAAAAATAATTAATCTTCCAGACACAGTCGGCTATGCTGTTCCGCAGGAAATTAAAAAAAGATTTGAATATGTTTTTGCTTGCCTTGGAGATTTGATAAAGGAGAAGAGTGTTAAAATTTCTGTTCATTGCCATGATGATTTAGGTAATGCTGTTTCTAATTCTCTGGCTGCTGTTGAAGCAGGAGCAACTCAGATTGAATGCACAATTAATGGAATTGGAGAGCGTGCTGGAAATGCTTCTTTTGAAGAGGTTGTCATGAATTTGATTACTAGAAAAGATTATTATAAAAAAGATTTGAATATTAATACTAAATTATTATGTCCTGTTTCAGATCTTGTAGGAGAATTGACTGGTTTGGCTGTTCAAAGAAATAAAGCCATTGTCGGAGCAAATGCTTTTGCACATGAGGCGGGAATTCATCAGGCAGGGGTTATCGCCTGCAGAAATACTTATGAGATAATAAAAGCAGAGGATGTTGGTTGGGTTGGAGAGAATTTGGTTATTGGAAAACATTCTGGAAAAAGTGCAGTTAGAAAAGTTTTATCTGACAATGGTGTTGAAGTAAATGATAAAAAGTTGAAAAATATAACAAATAAAGTGAAAACTTTAGCTGATGTAAAAAAGAAAATTAATCATGGAGATGTTTTGGAGATGGTTAAAACGTAAATTTTTAAATTAAGTTTTGTTAGAAATAATATGTCAGAAATTGATTTTGCAAAGATAGAACAAAAATGGCAAAAGAAATGGGAAGAAAAGAAAATTTTTCAAGTAAAAGAAGATAAAAATAAAAAAAAGTTTTATGTTCTTGAAATGTTTCCTTATCCTTCTGGTTCGGGTTTGCACATGGGTCATGCTTTGAATTATGTTATTGGAGATATTTTTGCGCGATTTAAGCGAATGCAGGGATTTAATGTTCTTTATCCAATGGGTTATGATGCTTTAGGGTTGCCTGCTGAAAATGCTGCGATTAAAGATAAAACACATCCAGAGAATTATACTAAAGATTCAATGAAGAATTTTATGAAGCAGCAAAAAATGTTGGGTTTAAGTTATGATTGGTCGAGGGTGATTAATACTTCGTCGCCTGATTATTATAAATGGGACCAGTGGATTTTTTTGAAAATGTTTGAGAAAGGTTTGGCTTATCAAAAAGAGGCTTCGGTTAATTGGTGTCCTTCATGCAAGACGGTTTTGGCAAATGAGCAGGCGCAGACAGGAAGTTGTGAAAGATGTGGAACAAAAGTTGAAATTAAAACTTTGAAACAATGGTTTTTGAAAATTACAGATTATGCTGACGAGCTTTTAGATAAAATTGATGAGCTGGATTGGCCTGCTCGGACAAAAGCAATGCAGAAAAATTGGATTGGAAAAAGTTATGGAACTGAAATTGATTTTGAAGTTGAAGGTTTTGGAAAGTTTCCCATTTTCACAACGCGACCTGATACAATTTTTGGAGTTACATTTATGGTAATTTCTGCACAGCATCCAAAATTAATGGAGTTAGTTAAGGATGAACAGAAAAAAGAAGTTGAAAAGTTTTTGAAGAAATTGAAATCTGTTTCGGAGAAAGATTTGGCTGAATTGGAAAAAGAAGGAGTTTTTACAGGAAGTTATGCAATCAATCCCCTTACCCAAGAGCGTGTTCCAATTTATGCTGGGAATTTTGTTGTTGCTGATTATGGAAGTGGAATGGTTATGGCTGTTCCTGCGCATGATCAAAGAGATTTTTTGTTTGCAAAGAAATATGGAATTCCAATTAAAGTTGTTATTGACCCAATTGGAAGGGAAATTGAAAAACCAGAAAAAATGACTTATGCTTATGTTGAAAACGGGAATTTGATTAATTCAGAAAAGTTTAATGGTTTGGAGAATTCAGAAGCCAAGGAAAAAATTACAGAATTTTTGGAAAAGAAAAAAATTGGCAGAAAGAAAATTCAGTTTAAATTAAGAGATTGGTTGATTTCCCGTCAGAGATATTGGGGAACTCCGATTCCTGTTGTTTATTGTGATAAATGCGGGGCTGTTCCTGTTCCTGAAAAAGAGCTGCCTGTAAAACTTCCAAAAGATGTTAAGTTTGGTGAGGGAAATCCTCTTTTAACAAACAAAAAATGGAGCAAAACAAAATGTCCTAAATGTAATGGGAATGCTCGTCGGGAAACAGATACAATGGATACTTTTGTGAATTCATCGTGGTATTTTTTGAGATATTGTGATTCTCAAAATGAAAAGAAAATTTTTGACAAAAAGAAAGTTGATTACTGGATGCCAATTGATCAATATATTGGAGGAGCAGAACATGCATGCATGCATTTGATTTATTTCAGGTTTTATACAAAATTTTTGAGAGATATTGGTTTGTTGAATTTTGATGAGCCTGCTAAAAAATTATTTCATCAAGGGATGTTTTTAGGAGCAGATGGTGAAAAAATGTCAAAGTCGCGAGGAAACACTATTGACCCGATTGACACAACTAAGAGATGCGGAGCAGATTCTTTTAGATTGGCTTTGATGAGTTTTGCAAGTCCGGATTCAAGTGCAAGTTGGGATGAAAAAATTTTAACAGGAAGTATAAAGTTTGTAAAAAAAGTTACAGAATTTTTTGATTCAGTAAAAGTTTCTAAAAAATCAAATCCAAAAATTGAGAGTGAAAATAAAAAATTTTCCCAGTCAAATTTCTCTAAAGAGAAACTTGAAAGTAAATTAAATAAAATAATAAAAGAAGTTACAAATCAAATTGAGAATTTCAAATATAATTTGGCAATTATAAAAATCCGTGAATTATTTAGTGCATTATTTTCAGAAGAAGAAGTTTCTAAAGAGGTTTTGGAAAAGAGTTTGAAATTGTTGCATCCTTTTTGCCCGCACATTACAGAAGAACTTTGGGAAAAGATTAATGGTAAAAATTTTATTAGTTTATCGTCGTGGCCAGAAGTTGAAGAAAGAAAGATTGATGAAAAGTTTGATAAGCAGGATGAAGTAGTTGAGAAGTTGGTTGGAGATATTGTTAATATAAATAGAATTATTGAAAGCAAAGGTGAATCTAAAACAAAGGTTTTTGTTTATGTTATGCCAAATGAATTAGGATTTTATTCTGCTGATGAAGTTTTAAAACGTGTTGGAAAGGAAGTTAAGATTTTTGCAGTTAATGACAAGAATAAATATGACCCGAATAATATTTCTAAGAAAACAAAGCCTGGGAAACCCGGGATTTATTTTGAGTGATTAAGTTTTTATAATATGCTTTGTTGAAATATTTATGGATGAAAAAGAGGTTTTTCATGAAGATAAAAAATTAAATTTTTCTTTGAATAAAAAAATATTTTACATTTTGTTTTTGATTGGAATTATTGTGGCTTTTATTTTTTTGGGTTCTTATTTTACAAAAACAATTAAAGAAAAAATTAATAGTGAAATTCCGATTTGCGGTGATGGGAGTTTTCCCGGAACATGCTCTTTGACTAAACCCTATTATTGCAATGAAGAAGGTGTTTTAGTTAATAATCCTGATATATGTGGTTGTCCTGAGGATTTTGAAAAAAGTGCAGGTTCTTGTGTTTCAGATTATCATGTTTCTTCTAAGAAAGTTAATTTAAAATATATTCTGGATGGTGAAGAAAATTTCATAGAATTTGTTGCTTATGACGAACTTGAGGGTTATTTTTATTCTTTGAAGCAATCAATTACTTATTCTAATGGAGAAGATTCTTCGAGAGCGGATTTTAAATTAAATAAAATTAATAATCAATTGCAGGAGGATTCTCTTGCTCCTTTGGTTGTTTATATTCAAAATCTTGGATTAAGCAAGGACGAGCAGGCACGGGTTGCAATAAGTCTTGTTCAGAATATTCCTTTTGGTGAATCAAATAAAACTTTTATTTTTGCAAATCAGGAAGTTTTGTATTCGCGATATCCTTATCAGGTTTTGTATGGTTACGAAGGTGTTTGTGGTGAGAAAACAGAGTTGCTTGCACTTTTGCTTCGAAAACTTGGTTATGGGGTTTCATTTTTTTATTATCAGGATGAAAATCATGAAGCATTGGGTGTTAAGTGTCCTGTTGAAAAAAGTTTTTCAAGCACTGGTTATTGTTTTGTTGAAACAACCGGGCCTTCAATAATCTCCGACGATGAAATTGTTTATTCAGATATTGGAAAACTTTATTCTATTCCTGAATTGTATTTTATTTCTGAAGGTTTAACTTTTGGCGAGAATTATTTTTATGAATATAAAGATGCGAGAAAATTGCAGAGAATTCGAAAAGCGATTTCTAATAGGGGTTGGCTGGGACCTTTAATGAAAAATACTTTTGAAAAACTCAAAGAAAAGTATAGTTTGGTTGATGAATATTATGGGGATTGATTATTCAACAATTGCTTTATTTTGGCCACGCTTGGGTGAAATAATACAATTCTTACTTAAGAATTGCTTTTATTCTTCTCACTCCCGACGACGAAGATTCTTCTTTAATAATTTTGAATTTTCCGATTTCTTTTGTGTTTTGAACATGTGGACCTGTGCAAATTTCCTTGCTGAAAACTTTTCCTTTGTCGTCGGAAATTGTGTAAACACTAACAACTTCAGGATATTTTCTTCCGAATTCTGATTGTGCTCCTGATGAAATTGCCTTGTTTAAAGGCATTTCTTCTTTTGTTACTTTTAATGAATTTTTTATTTTATCATTAACCCAATTTTCAATTTTTTTAATTTCTTCTTCTGTGAGTTTTCTTGGAAAATTAAAATCAAATCTTAATCTTTCAGAATTTATGTTTGAACCTTTTTGTTTTATAGAATTGTCTTTTAGAACATTTCTTAATGCTTCGTTTAGTAAATGTGTTGCAGTGTGAAGTTTTGTTGTTTGTTTTGAATTGTCTGCTAAACCTGATTTGAATTTTCCTGCAGAAGCTGTTCTTGATAGTTCTTTATGTTTTTTGAGTTCTTTTTTGAAACCTTCTTCATCAATTTTTATTTTTCTATCTTTAGCTAAATCCCTTAAAAGTTCTATTGGAAATCCGTGACTTTGAAAAAGAAAAAATGCATCTTTTCCAGAAAGACTTTTTTTGTATCGAGCAATGTCTTGAAACGTTTTTAAACCTTTATCCAATGTAAGTCTGAAACCCATCTCTTCTCTGCCCATTTCATCTAAAATGAATTGTTGAACAGTTCTATTTACGAAAAAGGTTTTTTTGTTATTTTTTGGAAAATAATCTGGGTAAATCTTGAATATGGCTTCAGAAAGATTGTTTGTGAAATCAAGCAGACCTAATTTTTCTCCATGAACCACTGCTCTTCGAATTAATCTTCTTAAAACATAACCTCTTTCTTTATGGTAAGGGGTTATGCCTTCTCTCATTATGAATGTTGCTGCTTTGATGTGGTCTGCAATAATTCTCATTGATTTAGTAATGCTTTCTTCCTTTCCATAATCTTTTCCAGACATTTCTTCTATCCTTTCAATTATTGGTTTAAAACATTCTGTTAAATAATTATCCTCTAAGTTATTCAGAATTGCGAGAGTTCTTTCAACACCCATTCCTGTGTCTATGTTTTTTTGTTTTGCAGGATTGTAATTTCCTTTAGAATCTTTTTCATATTGCATAAAAACATCATTCCAAATTTCAACACCATTAACAAACATTTCTGAATCTGGACCACAAGGACCTGTTGTGCCTGCAGGTCCCCACCAGTTATCTTTTTTTCCAAGAAATCTTATTTTTTTTATTCCAGTAGATTTCCAGATTTCTGCTGCTTCGCTATCTTTTGGAATTCCTTTTTCACCTTTGAAACAAGTTACTGAGATTTTTTCTTTTGGAATCTTTAATTTTTTTGTTAAAAATTCAAATGAATATTCAATTGCTTCTTTTTTCCAATAATCTCCTAAACTCCAATTTCCAAGCATTTCAA
>CAYXDU010000017.1:0-8941 GCA_964463895.1 Candidatus Woesearchaeota archaeon
ATTCCGTTTTCTTTTTTCAATCTAATAACATTAAAATCTAATCATATCCGAATTTGTTTGTGGAACAGGATTTGGGGCAATAACTGAAACTAAATTTCCATGAATGGATTTGTTTTCAAAATCAAAATCTAATTTTAATATTGGAAATTTTCCCATGCGGAATTGTAAAATATCAAATCTTCCCTGAACTATTTTAGATAATCCAATTTCTTTTCTAAATTTTTCATAAAGTTCAGTTATTTTTACTCTTCCTTGTAAAAAAATATCTCTAAAATTCAGGATATCAAAATCTTCTATTATTTCCTCCCTAATCATATTTTCAACTAATGCATAACTTGCTTGAGAAACACAAATATGTAATCCTCTTGGAGTAAGATAACTAGGAAAAGTTTCTTTTAAAACAAGAGGTTCTCTAAGATTAAAAGTAAAAACCCCTCCTTTTTTATCATAATCTGCCCCTGCTAAAAGCATATATCCTGGAAGATAAACTTCATTTTCTAAAAATTGTTCGGTTGTTTGATATTTTTTAATCATATTAATATTTCAGAATTAAGCATCTGAGGTGCTATCACCTCACAAAATTAAAAGATATAAAGTATTTATAAAATTAATTGTTTTGTTATATTTATTCTTCTGTTCCAGAAACCCCGTTTTCTTTTTTCAACCTTATAACATTATCAACAAAACCCTCGATTTTTTGTTCATGCGAGACAATAATTAACTGAGCAACGTTTAATTGTTCTAAAACGCCACGCATTTTGTCAAGTTGTGTTGATGAAAAACCGTCAGTAGGTTCGTCGAGAATTACTATATCTTTTGTTTTTATTTTACTGAGCAGAGAATTTATTACCTGATTTAAAGCAAGACGATAAGCAAGAGCAATTGCAGTTCTCTCACCTCCTGAAAGATAATTATAATCAATTTCATAATCCTGCTGTTCTATAATTGGTGTGAAATCATCATCAAGACTAACATGAAAATTATCTGAAACAAGCATTAAGAACCATTCAGAAAAAAGTTTTGAAAATTCTGATTTTAATTTTACTAAAACATTTTTTTCAACAAATGAAATAACAGGCATGAATTTTTTTGAAATCCAATCTTCAAGTTCAGAAAGATAATTAAGTTCTTTTTTTATTTGCTCTGTTTTTTCAATTTTCTTTTTTATTTCCTGAATTTGTTCTGAAAAAACTTTTATTTCCCGACGAAGTTCTGCAAATTTTATTTCTGCAATTTTTTCTTCTTTTAGACAATCTTCAAGAATTTTTTTATTTTCAATAAAAAGGTTATCATATTTTGAAATTTCAAATACAGAGCTTCTCAGAGAATCAATATGAGAATTCAGCATTTCCATATCCTGAGAAAGTGAAAGATTTTGTTTTTCAATATTCTCCATTTGTGCTTGCTTTTCGTGCAAACTTTGCAATCTTACTTTTTTCAATTTTAATTCCTGAACTTCTTTTTCTTTTAATGAAATATCAGATTCAATTTTATTTAATTCAGAAGAAAGCTTTTGTTTTTCAATTTCAAGCTCTTTTATTTTATTGACATTTTCAAAAATATCAGAATCTATTTTATTTGAAACATTGCTTTTGTAAACAGAGTCAACATCCTGAAGACAAGTAGGACAAACTTCAAGATGAGAAATCTTTTGTTTGAGATTTTGAAAATCCTGATTTTTCAAATTCAACGACGATATTCTTGAAGAAACATCAAGATTCTTTTCATTAAAGATTATTCTTTTTTCTTTTAGAAAATTTATTTCAGATTCAAGCGAGGGGATTTGAGAATCGTCAAAGTAAATTTTTTTTAATTCCTCTACCTGAAGCAAAATTTGTTCAAGTAGTTTTTTGTTTTCAGTTATTAAACTTTCTTTATTTGAAGCCATAATTTTTGTTTTTTCTATTTCCTGATTAAGACGGTTTTTTTCTTCTATTTTTTTTGAAACCTCATCAAGAGATTTTTGAGCTTCTTCTCTTGAATTTTTTTTATCAATTAAATCCACTTCAAATAAAATAAGTTTTTGGTTTTTTGAAACTAATTCAGATTCTTTTAAAATAAGTTCTCTTTTTTCCTCTTCAATATTTGAAACTAAAGCTTCTTTGAATCTTTTTTCCTCACGAATTTTTGACAAAATAACAGAAGTATTTTCTAAAATTCTTTTGTATTTATCAATTCCAAAAACATGCCTTAATGTATTTATTCTTGTTTCAGAGTCCTGCAAAATAATTTGTTTCATTTCTTCCTGAGGTGTATAAACTGTGAACTTATAGAGAATATTCTGTTTTTTTGAAAATTCTCTTGGATAATTTAATAACTCAAGAACTTTATTTTTTAATTCTGTTACAGCAATTTCTTTTTTTTCGTCGTCAATGGTGATTGCAGAATAATCCTGAGAAATTGATTTTTTTCCCCGTTTAAGATTTCTTTCAACCAAAATTGTTTTTCCATCAATTTCAAATTCAATTGAAACCCCTCCTTCGTCGGCATTGTTTCTTAAAAGAGATGAACCTCTTTGTCCTGGCTGCAAACCAAAAAGCGCGAATTCTATTGCCAAAAGTATTGATGTTTTTCCTGAACCAATATCTCCTGACAAAAGTGTTGAGCCATCAGGAAATTCCATTTCATGCTCTTTGTAACTTCTTATGTTGTTTAATTTTATTTTTTTTAATTTCATCAGAAACTCAAAACCCTCCGAACTTCTCCTATAAGACGATTGTTGAAAACATCTGTTTTTTCATCTTCCTGTTTTTCAATGGAAAGAGCATTCATTAATTCAGGAATTATAGAATTAAAGTCCGAGGGATTTTCTTTTGAATATTTTTCAATTGTTTCTTTTTCAATGCTCTCTGAAGGTTTTTCAGAAATGTCAATTCCCATGTCAATATCAAATTCTTTTGTTTTTAGGTCGTGAGTGTTTTTCAACAAAAAATAAGCATTTTGTGACTGAACATATTCTTCTATTCTTGAAAATTTTATGTCTGAATTTTTTCCTCTTTCAAGTTCTCCTTTAATTCGCAGTAAAACAATCTTGTCATTAAGATTTCTTTTTTTTAGTTCAGAAATTATTTCTTCTGTTGCAGTAAGTCCGTCGGAAATTTGTATTTTTACATGTTCCACTTGTTTTGTGGGAAGTTTTATTCTTTCAATTTTTTGAGATGAGTTTGTATCAAAGATTACAAAATGTCCCTGCTGCAAATCTTCTAATTCACGAAAATTATTTGGGAATAAAGGACCGGGATAAACAAAACCATCTTTGTCATATAAAACATGAATGTGCCCAAGAGCATAATAATCTGCTTTGGGAAGTTCTTCTGGTTCAAGAGAATCTATAGGGAGATTCTGAACAACAGGGCTTAAAGTTGAATGCACCATGAAGATTTTGAATAATCCCGGGGCTTCGTTTAGTTTTATTTTTCTTAATTCAGGAATTTCTAATCCGGATTTTTTTCCAGGATATCCATAAATTGCAATGTTTTCGTGAATTACTGGATTGAGATAAATTGTTTCTTCGTTTTCTCTTTGTTCTGGCAGAAAAACATTTTTGCAAAAACCAGCTTTTTCCAGAACATCTAAAAATGTTTTTCCAGAAACAGAATAGTCATGACTTCCTGCAATAATAAAACAGGGAATTTTTGCTTCTTTTAATTTTTTAAATTCTCCAAAAGTTTCTTTTAATGTTTCAATTGACGGGTACGGGGAGTCAAATAAATCACCAGCAAATAAAATGAAATCAACTTTATTTTCTATACAAATATTTAAGGCATTTTTGAAAGAATCAAAATTCAGTTCATTCATTGGCTCCTGTTTCCAGCCGCCGAGATGAACATCTGCTATGTGTGCGAATTTTACCATTTTCTCTTCTATAAAAAGAATTTAATTTGAGTATTTAAGTTTGATTGTGATAAATCATCCAAACAAAGCATTTCCTGTAATTGTCAAAATTGTTACAAGTGTTGCTGCGATTAAAACTCCCAAAATATTTGCTTTGTGAAATTGTCTTTTTGTTAATCCGAGCATAAATGCTCCTAAACTTCCCATATAAACTCCGCTTCCGGGAATTGGCAAACCAATAAAAACCGCGACTCCAAGAATCCCGTATTTTTGCACATAAGGATGGAGTTTTCTGTGACTTCTGTCCATAAATTTTGAATAATGGTTTTTTACTTTTGAATTTCTTAATCCTTTATCAAACACATGAACTAAATTAAAAATAATTATTCCAATAAGGATGTTTGTAATAGAGACAACCAAAAAAACAAGAGCAGGATTTAATCCCAAACCTGAAACAGTTATTCCCCACGGCAAAGAAATTGTTCCGGATAAAATTCCAACGGGAATCGAAAGCCGAAGTTCTACAAAAGGAAGAAAAGTTATTATTGTAAGTATCAATAAATCTTTTAACATCTTATTTTATAGGGATATTATATTATTAATGTTTGGGTAATATATTTTTTATTGTGATTAAATTTAAATAGTTTTGAGAAGAGATTTTTTTATGAAAAAACATTATACAAAAGAAGAATTAATTAAAGAAGGTTATAATGAATTTCCCTTAGAGGAAAACAGTCCTTTATATAACAATTATAAAATAAGAAATTTAGTTTTATCAACAAAAGATCTCAAAGAAATTCTGGACAAATCTCGGTTGAAAAAAGGAAAAAAAGGAGATTTGATTTATGCTATTGACGAAAAATATTTTTTTGATGGAGAAATTTCTCTCGCAGATGTTGCATTAAGGAAAAAAAATAATAATTACTTTACGCGAGGTTCTCTTTTTCAGAGAGATGGAAAAGCAAAAGGAGAACTTTCAAAGTTATATCATTTTATGCAAGAGGGAATTTTGCAAGATGAAATTCTTGAGATTTCAGAAATCGAAGAATTGCTTGTTAAAAAATTAACTCCCACAAAATAATTTCTTCAAAAAATAATTTTCTTTTATCAATAAGTTTAGATTTATAACCTAATTTTCCAAAATCAATTTTTTCTGACAAAGAAGAAGTTATTAAAAATATTTTTGTGTTTTTATTCATATAATTTTTTGCCTGTTTTAAAAATTTTATAATTATTTCATTTCCTTTTTTTCCGCCTGTTGTTGAAAGTTGAGAATTTTTTGGTTCGCGGAAATCTTTTGGAAGATAAGGAGGATTGAAAATAATAATATCAAATTTTTGTTTTGGAATATTTTTAAATAAATCTGATTGAATGCAATTAAATCCTAAAGTTTTACAATATTCTACTGCTTTTGGATTTATATCACATGAAAAGATATTTTGTTTTTTTATTCCAGAGCTAAAAGCAGTTTCAAGATTTATTCCAGAACCAGCTCCAATTTCAAGAAATTTCGAATCTGAATTTTGTTTAATTAATCTGGGAATTTGTTTTTTCAAATTTTCAGACATTAAAAAAGAATCTTCTTCTGGGAAATAAATAGAATTATGCATTTTAGAATCCGAAATTGTTGAATATTTCGATTAACTGGTTTCTGAAAATGAAAAGTGCGACAAGCGAGCCCAACAGAATTACAAGAAGAACAAATAAAATTATAACAACTGTTTTGCTTGCTTTTTTTGGACGTTGTCCATTGTAATCAGAAACACGCTGAATGATAATTGGAGGTTTGAAATCAGCGTCGGGTTTGACAACCTGGATTGGGGATTTTAAATCTCTCAAGTTTTTTATTGCCTGGTCAATTACTGCTTTGAATTCAGGAGGGGCTTCTTTTCCGTATTTTGAAACCGGCTGACTATGTCTTCCTGGCTGAAAGTGTCTTGGTTTTTTTTCAGGAGAAAGATTTTCAGTTAATTTTATTGTTTTTTGTTTTTCTTCTATTTTCTTTTTTTGAGTTTCTTTTAGAGATTTTTGCTTTTTATCCTGAACAGATTTTTGCATTATTTGCTCAGGTGTCTGGGATTTCAAAAGCATGGCAGATTCCTGAATTTCTTTTTTTGAATAACCTGCATTATACAAAGAAATCATTGCTTTTTGCAAGGATTCTCCTCGTGAAAGTGCTGAAATGAGTCCGCCGAAAATTTCCTGGTTTACCATTTTACAATTTATTCAGGTAAAATTGTTTTACCAAAATTTTTAATTTTGAGTTTACCATTTTAAATTTTAATTATTTTTCCGTTTGAAGACAGATGAATATTTTCATTGAATTTGTATCCTAATTCAACAGATAAATCTACCATTGGAGCTTCTTGTTTTAACGAGCCATGAGCCGGAATTATATGCCGGGGTTTTAACATTTCAATTAAATCTCTTAAATCTTCACGTCCTCCGTGTCCTGAAACATGAATATCTGTTTGCAATCTTACTCCCAAAGAACGCAGTTTTTTATCCATTTTTTCTCTTGCAGAAATATTTTCTTGAGCAGGAATTATACTTGAAGAAAAAATTAAATTGTCTCCATTTTTGAATCTAAATGAAGTTTGGTTTTTTGAAATTCTGTCAAGAATGGATCCTTTTTCTCCCTGATGTCCGGTGCAGACAACAAGATATTTTCCACGGTCTTTGTTTAATTTTTTCAAAAAAGAATCAACCTGCCTTCGGTATTTCATAAGTTTTATTTTTTTTATAAAAGGACACATGCCGACATTGTTTGCTGCATAAACATATTTATTTAAACTTCTTCCAAGAAAAATTATTTCTCTTTTTGTTTTTCTTCCAAATTCAACTATGCTTTTTAATCGTGCAATGTGAGATGAAAAAGTTGTTATAAAAAATGCTTTATCTTTATTTCTGACGCTGGACATTGCATCTTCTAAAAGATTTCTTGCGATTCTTTCACTTGCAGTTCGCCTGTCAGTATCAGAATAAAGTGAGTCAATTATTAAACATTTTACAGAATTATTTTTGCCGAGTTCTTTTATTTTTCCAAAAGGAAATGGTTCTCCCATAACTGGTTTTTGATCAATTTTAAAATCCAAACCATAAAAAATCCCCCCTTCATCTGAACACCATAAAGCAAAAACACATTGAATTGTTGAATGGGTTGTGTGAATGAATTCAATTTTTAATTTTCCTTTTGAACCTTTGATGTGGTAAGTTGAATTTGCTTTGATTCTTGTTAGTTTGTTTTTTACTGAAATTTTTTCGTCATTGAGAATTGACTGGAAAACTTCCATTGTAAAAGGTGTTGCAATTATTTCTGCATTTGGATAACGATGTGCTAAATACGGCAAACCACCGACGTGGTCTAAATGCGCGTGTCCGATTACAATTGCCCTTACTTTATTTGTCCAGCCGAGTTTGTCAAGAACCAAATCATTAGGGATTGCTTTTATTCTTCTGAGCATTTCTTCAGAATATTTTATATTATTCTCCTGTTCCTGAAGTTCAATTAATGGCGGAAGGTAAATTCCTGCGTCAAAAATAATCACATCATCTCCTACTTTTACAGCAGTCATATTTTTTCCAACTTGTTCATAACCTCCAATTGTGCAAATTTCCATATTATTTCCTCTTTTAATTTAATAGAGATTTTGGTTTATATAGTTTTTTGGATGTATAATTAATTATAATAAAGAATATAAAGAAGATTATTTTAAGAAAAATAATGGACAAATTAAAACCTAGAAAATTGGAAAGAAAAATTAGAAAAGAAGGCAATAAAGAGGAAATAGAAACACTAAAACTAGGAAAAAATAGTTTAAAATTGTTAAACAAATTATCTCCTGGTGAGGAATATCGAGGAATGTGGAATTCTTTTGATGCTCTAAAAAATGCATTTAAGGCCAATGTGCAAAGATACAAAGGGATTTATTCAGGGTTATTTTGGAAATATGCTAAAAGAAATAGATGAGCAAGAAAGGCAGGCTTTAGGATATCATCTTCATTAAGATAATCTTCAACAAGTTTTTTATAATCAATCTCTCTTTTTAAACTTAAAAGAATCAATATTTTCTATTTGGAGTAAAATGAACAGGGTCTTTTGAAAAATCAAAGGAAATCCCAATCAATTCATTAGAATAAGTCCCGCAACACACCAAGAGATTTTTATTTTTTAAATCATTAAAATTATTTGCATTTACACCATCTCTTAAAATCAACATGTCATCCGGATGTTGAAGGTGAAGTTCATATTCTATTTTGTCTTTATCAAGAATGGAAATGTATAAACCAAATTTGGAGAAATCAACTGGGTTTTCAGATAGGCAATCTTCAATACCTTTAAATTTGAAATCCTTAATAATTGCTCTTTTCTCTTCGAGCATTGGAAATTTTCCACAGACTTTCTGTTTATACAAATTCATTCCTTCCTGAATTAATTTCTTGGGCTTAAAATATTCCATGAAACTGGACTCATTAAAGAGTATAAAAACATTTATTTAGTAAAAAATATACTTTATTTTATGAAAAGTTTAATTCCATCGCACAAAGAAAATAAAAGGTATTTATTGCTTAGAGGAAAAGATTTGAAGAAAAATGTTGAGAAGGCAATTTTGGAATTTGTCGGAGTTTTGGGTTTAAGTAAATGCGGTTTGAGTTGGATTAAAAATGATATTATTTGTGTTAATCGTGAGGCAGTTGATTCTGTGAGAGCGAGTTTAGTTGTTTTTCCTGAGAAGATAGAAGTTTTGAAAGTTAGTGGGACGATTAGGGGATTGGGGAATAAGTAAAGTATATTTTGGAATGAAATAATTTTTATAAAGCTTCTAATCAACAAAAAGACATGTTTATTAACGAAGATAATAATTTTGTGGAGTCTATTAAAGAACTCCAGGGGAAAAAAGAATTTGAAGAATTTGTTAAGTCAAATTTGAATTTGTGGAACAAGACAGCAGAATTTATGGGTTACCATAATCCAACGATGGTTGTTGCTGGAAACTCTTCTCGTGAAGATTATTGTGGTTTTCCGGTTTTCTTCCAGAATTCAATCCCAGAAAAATGTTTCAAAGATGGGGAACTAAATCAATCCCATCCTTTATTTCAGGATTTT
>CAYXDU010000018.1:0-1701 GCA_964463895.1 Candidatus Woesearchaeota archaeon
CTGAAGCCTCTCCTGGGTAAAAAGAGGTGATAGAAAACTGATGTCTTTGAAGTATTTAAATGTTTCGTTCATGTTACTTCTTAAAAATGACAAGGGGTCTGAATGGTAAAGTAGTAATGCAAAATACTACTAAAAAGGACAGCATAAATTTAAAATGAAATTGATTTGTAGTTTGCAAATTTATTGGGCACTACTTCTTAAATCCACGCTTGAATCTTGATAATAAAACTGATAATCTTTTGCCAAATCTCTTGAGGTTACTGCATTTTGTTGATAATATTTATACATAAAATTTACTTGTTCTGCTTTTGTTTTACAACTTTCTTTTTCTTTGTTAAATTCTTCTTGTGCAAACAAATCTTCTACAGGGTCGTAAATATCAATCCTGTTCACAATGTTATCTAATATAAATTCTTCATCCATTTTATTCTTTATTTTCTTCTTTTATTTCAGGTTTTGGTTTGCCTTCAAATTCTGAGTAATGACATTTACCGCAATATTTTCTTCCTTTGGAGTCCATTAAAAAAACTCCAGGACCACATCGCGGACAGAACTTTGCATTTCTTATTGCTTTATCGCCTTCAATTTTATATTTTGTATATTTCTTACTTGTTGGTTTGTTCTTATGTGGTTTTTTTCCTTTTTTTATGCCTTTTTTTCCCATTTTAGTTATATGAAGTTAAAATTTAATTTTAGTTTTTTTCTGTAAAAATTATTTTGGTTGTTCATTTGGTTTTGTTCTTTGATAATTATATATGGAGCTTCATGAAGAACTTTGTGTATTTCTGGTTGAAGACGATTTTCAGGAATGTTTGTTTTTATTCCTTTTTTTCCTTGATTGAAATCGTTTTTGAAATATTCAATTGCATAATTTCCTTTTGGAAGATTTTTTAATTTTGTCAATTGTCTTTTAGTAAGTTCTTCTTCTATTACGAAGTCATCATATATTGAATCAAAGCAACTCATTCTTTTTTCTCCTCTGAATTTTCTTCTTTAACAGATTCTTCTGGTTTTGCTTCTTCTTTAGTTTCAGTTTGTTCTTCAGCAGGTTTTTCTTCTTCAACTTTTTTTGCTTCTTCAACTACTTTTTTCTCAGCATTTTTTTCCTGCTTAGTTTTAACTTCTGTTTTTTCCTTGTCCTGAATTGTTTTGTACATGTTTGCAAAAATTTTAAATTTGTGAGTTCCGAATTTTCCATAAATTCCTTTAATTTTAATTTGCTCAGCCGGAGTTGAAAATTGCTTTGAAACCATTTCCAATGCTTCGCTGTTTTTTGGATTAACATTTGCAGAAACTTCCAAAACTATTTCCTTTCTGTTGAACAAGGGATTTTCTTTTTCTTCAATTATTTTTGTTTCCATTGTATACATGTTTTACTTTTTTTCTTAATTCAAATATCTCGTCATCCATTATTGCTTCGTCGATATCCTGTGAATTAATTTTTTTTGTGTTTGTTTTGTAAATTTGATTTAACTGATTTTCAAGTTCTAAAACTTCATTATTCTGAAGCATTTGGTTAATTTTTCTATTAAAATAATTTCTTTCTTCTTTCATTTTATCTTGCCTTGATTGCGAAATTGCCTTTTTCTTTTAAATTTAATTTTTGCGCCATTTCAGATTTTTCAGGATTCAGAACTTCGATTCTGCCTTTGAAACCTTCTGTTAATTCTTTAGAGCCGCAGCTCGGACATTTGTCTCCTT
>CAYXDU010000018.1:1801-8739 GCA_964463895.1 Candidatus Woesearchaeota archaeon
CCCATGTCAATGAATGCACCGAAGTTTGTGATTTCTGCAATTTCACCATAAACTAATTCCTGCAGTTCTGGTTTCCATGCAAGCATTTTGAATTTTGAATTGTAGTATGCAGCTCCATCTCCGGGAATCAAAACACCTTCTCCGATTTCTGAAACTTCTATAACAGCAACGGCTCTTCCGAGTTCTCTGTCATAATGGTCAGAATAAATTTCCTCTAACTGCTGTTCAACTGCTTCCAAAGTCGGCAAACCAAAAAGTTTCGGCTCGACACGAACATAATCTTCAACTTCTGTTATATAGAACATTGTAAAAAAATTAATAGAAGGTGGTTTTTAAAGTTTTTCTTACTTTGTCTAAAATATATTTTGAAGAAGATAAGTTTATTTAAAGAGGAATTTTGTGGGAGAGTTATGGTTGGCGAAGAAAAAAGAAAAATCTCTGTTGGTTTTTTGGAGCCTTCAGAATTGGAGGGAAACACTATTTATGTTACGCTTACCCCTCATGTAGAGAGTATTCGCGCTGATGCAATTTCGAAAGAAGACTTTGTTTATTATTCAAAAGAAAGGATTAAATCAAGTGGAACAAAGTGTGATAATTATATGTTTAGTTCTCGGAGAGAAGGAGCTGCAATTTACAAACATCATTGGGCTTTTATAGATGAACTTTGCAGAGAAAATGATGCAAAGATTAGTAGAAATAGAATGGAAACAGAGGGGATTAAACTTTCTAGATTAGTTCAAAAAATGAATTATGAAACAAGTGTTATCAAAGGAGCTTTCTAAACAACTTCCAAATTCCTCACAGAAAATTATATAAATAGTTCTTTTTTAATCTTAATATGGAAACAATTAATTTACCTATTCGAAGATATGAAGAACTTATTCGTGCATTTAATAAATTAAAAGAACTTGAAAAAGTTGATTTTGATTTGGTTCGGCAGTTTGTAGGAAGTTTGAATGATTTAGAAAAAGGAAATTTCAAGGTACTTGCTTAGAGATTTCTTCTGCTATTTTTCTGAAATTTTTTAATTGTTTTTTTATAAAATTAATTGTTGCTTGTTGATCTTTTTTTCCGCTAATTGCCACTAATAAAATTAACTTCAAATCATCATAAATAATATAATAAATTCTTTTTTCTTTGATTTTCTTTTCTCTTAAAAAAGCGTAATTTAAAGGTTTTCCAGAATAAGGATTTTCTTTTAAATTCAAAGGAACTTTCTTAGCAATATTTTTATAGATTTTATCTAATTTTTTGAGTTCTCTCAAATAGGTTTTTGTTCCAATTACCTTGAACATTTTAAATAACTTTCAACTTCTTCTTATTCCGAATTATCATTTTTTTATTCGGAGTTTTGCTTTGAATTTCTTTGTCAAGAGTTGCGAGAGTTAATTCAGGATTTTGCTTTGCATAATTTATTATTGCATTATCTGTGTTTTTTCCTTTTAATTCGGGATATTCAAATGAATGTTTTTTTAAAATTAGTAAAGCGAGCTCGGCTTCTTTTTTGAATTTCAGTTTTGTTTTTGATTTTAGAATGTTTTCAATTTCTTTCAGAACCTGTTTTGGAATTATTGGCTGATATCCTGAAAAATAAAGTTCCTCGAGGAAATCAATTTTATTTCTTATGCAGGTTAGTATAAATGAAGTATCTAAGAGTATTGCTTTCATATATTTTATAATATATTAACCTTTAAATAATCTTTTTATTTTATAATTTAGAAAATGCAGGATGATAAAAATATTCTCAGGATTTTGAAAGAGTCAAAAACAGCGCTTGACAGAGGTGATTCTTCGGAAATGCGTTCTCTTAGTAATCAGACAATTAATACTGCTTCGCTGACACAAGACCCGGACAATATTGCTGTTGCTGTTATGATTTATTCTTTAAGCAAGATTATTGAAAGAGAAGATTATAGGGGTCTGAAAGGGTGGGGGACTTTTTACAAATTATTTACTTCGGCACTTGATAAATCAATAATTGATATTGAAAGAAAAGATGAGGAAAAATTCAGAAAAGATTTTGAAATGATTCGTAAGGCAATAAATAAAATTTCAGGAAAGCTGAGAAAATATGTTGAAGAAGTTTTCAGGCAGGCAGAGATAAATAAAGCATCGCGAATTCATGAGCATGGTTTGTCAATGGAACAGACAGCAAATTTGCTTGGAATTACAATGTATGAACTTGCAGAATATGTCGGTAAAACAGGGATTTCAGAAGTTCCGGAAAACAAAACTTTGAGTGTTCATGAAAGAATTAAATTAGCATTGGAGTTTTTGGGATGATTCCGAAAATTGAATTTAGATATTCAAGGATATACGATGAAGGATATAGAAATTCTTCTGTTATCACTAAATTTCTAAAAGAGAAAAACAAAAGTTATCCTTCGCACAAAAAATTAATTTTGTATTCTGAAAAAGTCAATAAAGATTGGAATGAGAATGGAAGAAAAATATTAAAGGAAATTTCCAGGGTTTTTGGGCTTAAATGGAAAGAAAAAAAGATAATTTGTTATATAATTGGCGCAGGAAGGCCTTTTTCTGACCCTTTGACTATAGGTTTTAGAGAGAAGATTGAAGATTTTAGAGATACTTTAACGCATGAATTAATTCACCAAATTCAAATCCAAAACAAATTGAAAATGAAAAAGTGGCTTAATTATATTTATAAAAAATATGAAAAAGAAAATCCTGTTGTAAAAAGTCATATTTTGTTGGATGCTATACTTTACAAAGTTTTAGAAAATATTTATGATGAGAAAAAACTAAATAAAGTTATTAAGAATGATTCTAGGTTTGATGGTTACAAACGAGCTTGGGAAATTGTGAAAAAAGAAACTCCTGATAAAATAATTGAAAAATTTAAGGAGGTTGTTAGAAAATGAAACAACAAACAAAATCATCCTCAGAAAAAGCAATAAACTTAAACGCAGATATTGATAAATCAAAATCTAAAGCAATAATTTTCGACGCCGGGACTTTGATAAGTTTGTCAATGAGTGGTTTGCTTTATGTTTTGAAAAATTTGAAAAAAAGTTTTGACGGGCATTTTTTGATTACTGAAGATGTTAAAAAAGAAATTATTGATGTTCCAATTCAAAGAAAGAAATTTGAACTTGAAGCGCTAAGGGTTAAGGTTTTGTTTGATGAGGGAATTTTGGAGTTGCCGGATAAACTTGGGATTGACAATAAAATTGTCCGCGATAAAGGGCATGAAGTTATGGAAATGTCAAATTCGTTTTTTAAAAGTCATAAGAGAACGATTAGAATTTTGCAGTTGGGAGAATCGTCATGCCTGGCTTTGAGCAAGTTGCTTATTGGAAAAGGAATTGAAAATGTTATTGCTACTGATGAAAGAACCACAAGAGTTATGATTGAAAAGCCCCACAATTTTAAAGATTTACTTGAGAAAAAAATGCACACACGAATTGAAGCAAGAGAAAGTTCTTTTAATTATTTTAAGGATTTCAAAGTTATTCGTTCTGCTGAAATTTTGTATGTTGCGTGGAAAAAAGGGCTGGTTGAATTAAAAGATGGCAATACAGTTTTGGATGCTTTGCTTTATGCTGTGAAGTTTAAAGGTTGTGCTATTTCGTCAGATGAGATTGAAGAAATCAAACGCTTAAAATAATCAATTAACCAATTTAACTGATTTCTTAATTATATCATTCACAAAATTTTCTATAATTCCAATGGTGAATCCATTATCAGAAATTGAAGAAAACATAATATAATCTTCTTTATTGTAAAATTTTTCTGCAGTTTTTTCTATTTCAGATTTTGTTGGTTTGAAAAAATACATTCCTTTTGGAAAGAAATAAATTGTTCCTGTGTCTGAATTTTTTTCATTTGGATTAATTTGATAGTTTACATTTGAAAATGAATTTGCTAATTTTTCTAATTTTGTTTTTTTGATGATTCCAAGTTTGTCTAAAATTTTGTCAACGCGATTTTTGCTTTTAATTTCATTTAAATAAGGATTTTCCATAATTAATTTAATTGGTTTCATTATTTAAAGATTAATATTCTTTATTATACAAATAAAAAGTATTAAAAATAGTTCTTTTTTAGATTGTTTAAGGGTGCGTAGTACACTGGTAGTATGGCTGCCTCCAGAGCAAATCAGAGATTTTCAATCTCAGCAAAATTTGCAGAGAGAGCAGCAGAAGGGGGTTCGATTCCCTCCGCGCCCATTTTTGTTTTTGAAAAATTATAAAAATATCAAATTCTTAATTCCTTTATGAAATTCTTAGATATACATTCTCATCTTGACATGTGCGAGGGCGTTTCTGAAATTGTTGAAAGTTGTAATGAAAAAAATATTCAGATTGTGACGTGTGGTGTAAATTCAAAATCAAATAAGAAAACACTTTCATTGAAAGAAAAGCATCCTGAAATTGAAATTTGTCTTGGAATTTATCCTTTGGATTCTTTGAAAATATCTGAAGATAAAATCCAAAAAGAAATTAACTTTATTCGTAAAAAGCGGGATAAAATTATTGGAATTGGAGAAGTTGGATTGGATTTGCATTATGAAAATTTGCCTGAGAAATTTGAAATTCAGAAAATAAATTTTGAGAAATTTGTTAAACTTGCAATTGAATTAGACAAACCGGTTTTTGTTCATTCCCGTGATGCTGAAAAAGAGACAATTGAACTTCTTGAAAAATTTGATTATAAGAAAATAGTTATGCATTGTTTTTCCGGAAGCATGAAACTTGTCAAAATAATTGTTAAAAATGGCTGGTTTTTGAGCATTCCGGCTTCGGTAAAATATAATGAGCATTTTCAGAAAATTGCTGAAGTAGTGCCTTTGGAAAATTTATTTTGCGAAACAGACAGTCCTTTTTTGCATCCAGATAAAATTTCTGGAATGAAAAACACTTCTGAGAATGTTTTAGAAAGTTATAGGAAAATCGCTGAAATTAAAAAATTAGATTTGGAGAAAGTTCAGGAAAAGATTTGGGAGAATTTTGAGAGGTTGAGAAATAATTAAAAAGCTCAATGAAGTTATCAAGGAATGAAGCAGAAACTAAAAGTTCTTTGTGTTTGCACAATGGGATTAAATCGAAGCAAATATTTGGCGGATTACCTAAAGGGAAAAGGTTATGAAGCAAGATATGGAGGAGTGGGGCCGTGCAGAATTGATCCTTTTCCGAAAAATCCAATCAAACAAGAAGATGTTGAATGGGCTGATATTATAATCACAGCAAGAAAAAAACACAAACCAATTTTAATAAAATCTTATAATGCAAAAAATAAAAAAATTATAGTTTTGGATATTACTGATTCCAGAAAGGCAATGGCTGAAATATACCCTGAATTCAAAAAAATAGAGCATTCTGATTTTAATAAAAAATGGACTTACCCTCAATTGAGAAAAGCAATTAAAAAATACTTGCCTTTGAAGAAAACTTAAAATGAAACAAATATATTTTGACAACGCAGCGACGACAAAAGTTGATGAAAAAGTTTTGAAAGCAATGATGCCGTATTTTACTGAAAAATATGGAAATGCTTCTTCGCAGCATCTTGCAGGAAGTGATGTGAAAATTGCCTTGGAAAATTCCCGGAAAACAATTGCAAAAAAAATAAATGCAAAAAATTCAGAAGTGGTTTTTACTTCAGGCGGAACAGAGGGAAATAATTTTGTTTTGAAAGGTTTGTTTTTTGAAAATTATCCAAAGAAAAATCATATTATCACAACTAAAATTGAACACGATTCTATTCTAAAAACCTGCAAGTGGTTAGAGAAACAGGGATGCAAAGTTACGTATCTGGATGTTGATTTTGAAGGTTTTGTAAATTTGAAAGATTTGGAAAATGCAGTTACTTCTGAAACTTTTTTGGTTTCTGTTATGCATGCAAATAATGAAATCGGAGTTATTCAGGATATTGAAGAAATTGGGAAAATTTGCAAAGAGAAAAAAGTTTTGTTTCACACTGATGCATGCCAAAGTTTTACCAAGGTTGAACTGAATGTTGTAAAACAGAATATTGATTTGATGACTTTGAACGCGCACAAGATTTACGGACCCAAGGGTGTTGGTGCTTTGTATGTTTCTGATAAAGTTAAACATGAAATTGTTCCGTTGCTGCATGGCGGGGGGCATGAAAGTAAATTGCGAAGCGGAACTGAAAATATCCCTGGAATTGTTGGTTTTGCAGAGGCAGTTAGAATTTCAAATAGAAAAGATAATTTGAAAATGGAAAAACTTAGAGACAAATTAATTGAAAATTTGCTTAAAATAAAAAATGTTAAATTAAACGGCTCTTTTGAGAAACGACTTTGCAATAATGTTAATGTTTCGTTTATGAATATTGAAGGCGAGGCAGTTGGAGGTTATCTTGAAAGTTTTGGAATTTATACTTCTACTGGTTCAGCGTGCATGTCAAATACTTTAGAGTCAAGTCATGTTTTGAAAGCGCTGGGTTTTGAACCTTTGCGGGCGAATAGTTCATTGAGAATTAGTTTAAGTAAATATAACACTGAAGAGGAAATTGATTATTTTCTAAAAAAAATTTCAGGAATTGTAAAAAAACTTCGGAGGTTTAGTCCGGTGAAATGAATCTAAATTATTCAAAAAAAGTCATGGAAAATTTTAGGAATCCTAAAAATATGGGAGAAATGAAAAATCCCGACGGAGTTGGAAAAGTCGGCAACCCGGTTTGCGGAGATATAATGTGGATTTATATAAAAGTTGATAAGAAAAAAAATTTGATTAAAGACATAAAATTTCAGACATTTGGATGTGCTGCTGCAATTGCAACTTCTTCAATGATTACTCAAATTGCAAAAGGAAAAACTTTGAAAGAAGGTGAAAAAATTTCAATGAATGATATTGCAGATGAACTCGGAGGTTTGCCCATAGTAAAAATGCATTGCAGTCACTTGGCTATTGCAGGTTTGAAACGGGCTATTGAAGATTATAAACAAAAAG
>CAYXDU010000019.1:0-8598 GCA_964463895.1 Candidatus Woesearchaeota archaeon
ATAATATTTTTCATTTGATTCACAGCCCCCATTACCGCACCCTCCCGATGTCCATGAAGTGCAATTACAAGGACCAATAGCTTCTTCAACATCAATTCTTTTAAATGTCAATCCAGTTTCAGAATCATAAATATCAACTCCTGTAGTTTGCAAAGTGTATTTTATTTCTGCAGGTGTTAATGCAGGGTTTTGTTCAAGAAGAAGTGCTGCAGCTCCTGCGACCATTGGAGCAGAAAGAGAAGTGCCACAATCTGGAGATATTGCTCCTCCTGCAACAGGCGTTGATATAATACAACCAGGAGCAAGAAGATCTAAATCAGAATTCCTATTAGTTTCACAAGTTATATCATCCACATCATGCGATTCATCGGTGCAAGAATCAAAATTAAAAGGACTTGCATAAGAAAAGTCGTATGTCTCTCCGACCGCAACAACCTCATCATTACACGCAGGATAACTAATTTTATTAAACTTGTTATTATTTCCAGAGGCAGCATCAAGAAAAATTCCTAAATTATAAGCATTATTAATTTCTGTATCAAAAGTTGTTTTACAACTTCCAATATAAGCATCATCTCCAAAACTCATGCTAATAATATCTACATTTTGATTCCTACACCAATCTATTGCATCTGCAACATCGTCATTATCCCACCCCTCTCCTTCTTCCCCTGCAATTTTAACAATGTAGATATCTGCATCAGGAGAAATTCCCGTATAATTTGCATGATTCGAAACAATTACTCCAATTACTTTTGTTCCATGATCCAATTCATCTTCTGCATCATCATCTTCATTTTCACCATTTGGACAACAACCTCCTGCATCAGAACAATAACAATATTCATTTACAACATTTCCATAAATATACGAATTGGAAGAATCTACACCTGAATCAATAACACAAATTTTGGCAGTATCGCCAGTATAACCAAAATCCCAAACTTTATCAGCACCAACAAGAGGGATAGATTCTTGAAGATAAGGTTCAACTTTTCCATTTGAATAAGTAATTCTTTCAACACTAGAATGACTTTCAATATTTTTTAACCCCTCTTCGGTTACCCAAACAAGAAAACCTTCTGGAGATCGTCTCACCAATTTTATCTCCTTTCCCAAAAAGTCATTTAAAGTTTCATTAATTTCTTCTTCAAAGAAAGTAACCCGCGTTTCAAGAAAATTTTCTCTTGAAATTTTATTCACATCAAAATCTCGGGTAATTTCAACTTCAGAAGAGGGTTTAAGATTAACTTTAATTCTTACCCATGTTTGATTATCTTCAATTTTAATTTTTGAAAAATTTCCTTGTTCAACTAAACCTTTGGAATAGGAATAATTATCAAAAATTTTAGAAAGCTCTTTACCTGAATCTGGATTTATTTTCATCGAAGTAAATTCTGCCGAGGAAACAAAAGAAAGCATAATAAATATTATGGCAAAGATTAGAATAACAAATGATCTTTTACACCTCATTTTAAATATATACTCCAATATATATATTTAAATGTTATGTTTTATCGTCGGATGAAATGAGTTTCATATATTCAGGTTATTGCCCTTCACATTCAATTTCCGAGCAAGAATTGATTCCATAATTTCTGTTTAGATATTCTTCATTTGTAGATAAATCATGACAAGTGCCTTCAAATTTAGGATTTTTCCCATCATTAATTCTTCTTTTTACAACACAATAATCATAAATATTTTTATCCGAACAAGCAATGTTGCATGAAGTTTTTATAGATTCTATATTCCTGGGATTTCCTGGAGAAACTTTGCCTTTTCCGTAAAAAAGAATAAGCATCAAAAGAATTAAAATAAAAACAATTAGAGCTAAAATGAAAAAAACTTTCCGTTTCATATATTAATTATAAAAACTGTACTTAAAAATTTTGTGATTAATTTTCATCACAAGCCTTAAGTGCAACAATTCTAGAACCATTAGCAATGCCTGTCCAATAAACATCTTCGGAAGCAATTATCCCTGCAACGTTAGTTCCATGGCCATCATCATCCAAAGGATTAGAATCTCCATTAGCATAATCATAACCCGCAGGAACCTTATCACAAGTGCCAGCAAGAAAATTTTGTTGAGTGCAACTACCAAATGCTGTACGTGTATAATCAACACCTGTGTCAATAACGCAAATTGTTCCGCCAGTACCATCATATCCATTGCTATGCGCAATATCTGCTCCAATCAAAGGACCACTCTGAACCAGATGGACATGACCTTTAAAGGAATTATCATAGATTTTTTCTATTCTATTATCGCCCAACAATTCCTCAAAGCCTTTCCTATTAACTTCTCCGTAAAATCCATTACCCAAAGAAAACATACCCTCTAATTGAAAATTTTCTTTAGAAAGAGAAGACAAAACAGAATTAGAAATATCATCCAAAATTTCTTTTCTCCGTTTATCTTTAGTATTTTGGATTTCTATTGAATCATTTTTTGTAATAAAAATATTTGAAGTATCTTTAATTTTTATTATAACAGGTATAAATTCAAGGGATTTGTTGTTAGAAATATTTTTATTAAAATTAGAAACAATCGCTTTATCATATTTAACTCCTTTCTCACTAACTCCAAAATCCTCTGCTGCACTAATGAAAAGAAAAGAAAGTAATAAAAGAAAGATAATAAATAATTCTTTTCTCACTTTTTAGTCCTCTTCTTTTTTAATTCAATTAACCAAACAATAAAACATGAGAATATGTAAATCGGAATTACAACCCATAGTGAAAAAGGAATTATGTCAGAAATATGACACAACTTACAGGAAGGGCAATTCAGACTTCCATCTGGCATTTTAACGCATCCCTGAATACAACCAAGTTGAAAAACCTCCAAACAAGAATATAACAAGATAATTGTCATCAACAAAACAAATATCAAAATCTTTAACCAAGTCGGCTTAAAAAAATCTTTAACTTTATTCTTAACAACCATTTTTTATTAAATCTCCAGCATTTAAATTATTATCTGTAACTTCAAAAATATTTGAACTAAAAACATAAACTTCTTCTTCTGAGATTTCTAATTTTTTAAAATAATTATTTAATTCCTTATCTTCACGAATTTGAGGTGTAAATTTCCCATATTCATATGAAACTTTTTTATCAAGAAAATTTTGTGAAGCTGAAACAAGAGAGACATTAACCAATAACAAAATAAAAATTAAAACAATAAATGATTTCTTGCACTTCATTCTAACCTATATTCTCTAAAATATATATTTAAACATATACTTTAATTTTTTAGGGGTGAAAGAATTCTTCAAGGATTTGGCAACTCCAAAAAAATAAAATTAATTTACCTAAGAAAAAGAAAAATATAGTTTTACCTTATCTTAACATTATTTTCCAAAGAATTTTACCATCCCATAAACAAAAATAATGATTCCCAATAGAAATAAAAAGAAGTTATTTAATACAAATCCAATCAAATAAAAAAGGATTGTTCCTGAAACAACCAACAAAAAACCTACAAACAACATAGCAAGAATCTTTCCTTTAGAGAATTTAGTTCTAACAGCAATTAAAACTAAAAAAAGAAAAAAAGTTGCTAAAAAAGGGAAAACCAAAACAGTGAAGATTGAAGGAGATAAAAATTCTCTAGAAAGTCCTATGAAAACAATTACAAACAAAGCAAAAACACCAATGCTCCGCCACAGTTCTTGTTTAACAATTTCATTCATATAATTATATTGGATTTAAACCTACTTAAATTTTATCTTTCTAAAAAACCCAAGGCAAACCTTTAAACCAAAAAACAACCAGCAAAATAAAACCAATTAAAAATGCAGGAGTGTAAGGAATCCCATATCTAATCAAAATTTCTTTCTTGTTTTTTTTCAGCAAAGAAATTTCCTCTTTACTCAAACCTCCCCAGGTTGCTTTAATTTTTTTGTTTCCAATTTTAACATCTTTATACAACAAGTCGCCTTCTGTTAATTTTTCAGGAGGAACTTTCTTAATCATACATGACTCATCTATTGACTTCGCTGCAATATACAAATAAGGAAAAACAAAAAGCCCGATACTCAAAACCAAAAATTCAAAAACAAAAAAACTTGAAACCAAAAATACAATCCCAAAAATCATAAACACAAGAAGTTTTTTCTTATTTTTCTTAAATTGCTTTCCAAATTCTTTTCTAAATAATTTTCTATTTCTAACCCCAATAGAAACTGCCATAACCAAACCATAAATTGCTCCTGAAATCAAAAACAAAAGCAAAAACTTCAAGAACAAATAAAAATTATCTTGAAAATTTGAATAAAAAGGAATCACTGCTCCAAGAGCCATCATCAATTTTGCATCTCCTCCTGCAAAGATTCTTGAATAATAAAACAAAGTTCCCAAAATAGTAAAAATTCCCAAACCAATTAAACCCTGATAAAAAAAACTAAAATTAATTTCAGAACCAAAAAGCCCGTAAAAAAACCTGAAACCCAATGCAAAAACAATCAAAGACAAACTCAGCCAATTTGGAACTTCATATGTTTTAAAATCATGAGCAACAGCCGCAATAATCCAAATTACACCAAGACAAATTAAAAACACCACTTCAAACATAATTCATATTAGAAAATATTATTTATAAAATTATCACGCCTTAACTTTTGTGCTCCGATACTTCCCGCCTTTTTTATAAGGATGTTTTTTCTTTTCACGTTTCTTGTCTTTTCTCTTATTTCTTTTTTCAACAGAATGTGCCATAATAAAATTAATTAAAAACAGAATTTAAATTTTTTGTTTATTCAGAACTGCAGGTTATCTGAGGACATGAAGCAATACCATAACCTCTGTTAGCATAAGTTGAATTTGTTGCAAGTTGATAGCATGTTTGCTGAAATTCGTCGTTCTCTCCATCATCAACATCTTTCAAATCATTGCAAAATTCATACTGTGCATTTGTTGAACACGCAATACTGCATGATGCTTTTACAGTATCAATATTGTTATCCGGTTTAATCCAAGGAGCCAATCTATCCCAACCCAAACTAAATCCTAAAATTAATACAACCAAAATTACAATTCCCAAAATCAAAAGAACAATTGTGCTTGTGCTCATACCCTGAGCTTTTTTATTCAAACTTTTTATCATATTCTCACCAATTTTATAATTTATTTAATTCAATCTTATTTAAAAATGTTTTCTTTTCACCTCCCAAAATATTCAACAGAAAAAACAACAACTTCTTTAAGAAAATCAAAATCCCAATTCAATGAAAATTCTTTTTTTACAATTTCTTCATAATAATTTTGCACAGGATTTTGTTCAATCTGGATATTTACATTTTCCATTACTTCCAAAGTTTCAAAAGAATTATTAATAGAAGATAAGGAAAACATAAAACTAAACAACGCCAAAGTGCAAACCACAAAAACTCCTATAACTAAAATTGTTACAGGAACATCCCCGCGTTTGTTTTCAAAAAATTTCTTAATCATTTCCACCTCCTGAATTCAAATCTTCTAATGAATTTTCATTCAGCCATAAAACAACCTCTGCACGATTTTCAGAATTTAATTCAAAGGCATTTTTTGATTTATTTTCAACCCAATTATAATTACTCGAAGTTTCTATTTTATTTGTTTTTAAATTTTTATTTTCCCCAAGCAAAGACGCAATATAAATAGAACTCAAAATCAAAAAAATAATTATTATTGTTGCAACTACCCATGTCATTGTTTCAGCAACTTGTGCTTTCTTTGAGTTAATCAAACTAAATCTTAACATTTTTTTCTGCCTTATCAACTCCTACTAAAATTTTAATTAAATATTGTTCTTCGCCTTCAGAAATTCCAACTGAATAAATTCTTTTTTCAACACATTTTGAAAGTTTTTCATAATCTTTTCTTTTTTTATCAGGAATAAAACAATCTGCTTTCAAATTCAAATTTCCTTTGCTAAAACCAAAAATTTCATTTTCATCCAAATCATAAAAAACTCCTTCAACAAAAAATTGTTCAGATTCTTCCCAGCCATTTTCATTTTCTGTTTCAAAATTTAATCCGCAAACTTCAAAAAAATCTTCACTAAACTTTAAATTAAAATTCCCCTCTATATCAAACAATTCCTCATTTAATTTTCCCTGAAAAGAAACGCAATCAGCAACTTTGTTTGCAAGAACTTCCCCTTCCAACTCACGGACATCATAAGGCGAACTGTAAAAAGTATAAACCATTGCTATAACCCCTCCTGCAACAATGACAATAATTGCAAACCAATAAACAGAAATTACTTTGTCTCCTCCAATTTTATTTCTAAATAAATTACTCATTTTCTGCCTCTGATATTATCAAAATATAAAATCCAGTATATTCATTTTCAAAATTTGTTTCAGGATAAGGTTCATTCAAATTAACATCATTAAAAAAACTATAACTATATCCTCCCTTCTCAGTCAGTTTGACAAAAACAACATTTTTATCAACTCTGACAGCATCAGCAAAATCAATTCCATTTTTTTCAGCAATTTTAAATCCTTTTCGCATATCCATTTTAATTCTCATCTCAGGTTTTGCATAATCCGTTATCAAAGAAATTTCTTTTGCATATTTCTCTTCAAGAACTCTTCCTGAACTTGCCTGATTCAAAAGAAAAACAATAAGAATAGAAAGAAAAACAATATTCAAAATAATAAAAATAACATTTTCAACAAGAACTGACGAACCTCTTTTATTCATGAAAATTAAAACAAAAAACAATTAATAAATCTTTAGAAAAAGAAGATAAATAAAAAAACATTAAAACTTCAAAAAGGAATTACAAATTTTCAAATTAATTTACGCGAAGCGAAGCGAGCGCATTTTGGCGAAGCCCAAGGGCGGGTGGGTGGGAATAATTATCATGAAAACAAAAATTAATTCAAACTAACAACACTTTTGCAATTCAATGCTTCAAATTTCTCAACATCAACTTCAATTATTGTCGGAGCTAAAAATTGATTATCTATTCCATCACCTTCAACAATAATTCCCAAAATTTCCGGCTGAAATAATTCTGAAATATCATCACCAACAACCCCCCCAACAGTGCCTCCACTACCAACAATAATCGCACCTCCAACCAAACCCACAGGAGCAACAACAGCAACAACAACTCCAAGCCCTGCACCAACCAAAGCAAGTTTCCAAACACTTATTTCACTGACAATTCCCATTACATCATAATATTGTTCTCCAATTTCAATTTCCCCAAAACTAAGTTCTACATCTTCTCCTTGAGAAAATTCCTGTTTTAAACTTTCCAGATTATTTGTTCCAAAAACATATTGAGCATAGGTCTGACTTTCATCATCCGTAGAATAATCTGCAATTGTCAAAAATTCATAAAGCTCATCTTTGCTTATAATGCCCTCTTCAAAAGCAGGATTGCCTTCTGAATCTTCTATTTCTTTCAAACTATCATCAAATAAAATCTGCGAACAAATTGAACAATAATGATTTTTCTTTAAATCATTCTGAACATAATCAATCTGTCCAGCTCCATACATCCACCAGCACTCTGCCATATCCTCAGCCAAAACAGCATAAACTTCTGTTTCTGTTTTTACTTTTTTAATTTCAGGATTTGTCATACCTTCACAACTTCCGTCTTTAGTTATGCAAATATAACTTCTTGAACATTTCAAAGGCACACTTTCCGACGGAACAACAGAACTTCCCCGCGTAACAACAGAATTATGGCAAATTTCTTTATCTGATTCAGAACCCAAGTTTAATCTAAAAAGAAAAAACAAAATAATCAAAAAACTTGCAATTAGAATTATCAATAAAATAATTTGCTGAGTACTTAACTCCCCTTTTCTTTTTTTCAAAAACTTTTTCATCATGCAACACCCAACCTCTTTAACATAAAATAAACCCCGACAAGAGCTATTCCAAAAAACACAACCCAGATTAAATATTTTATTATTTCATCCAAACTCATTTTATTCAGAAATATAAATCCTTCCTCCTGTTTTAACAATATTCAAAATTTTCAAATCGCCTGTAATTTTTATTTCAGGAAATTCACCCAAATCTTCCCTGATTAAACAAACCCCTTTTTCAGAGCATTCATTTTGCTGTCTGTTTTTTTTCAAACCTTCCCACAAAACATTATCACAAATACAAACACAATTCTGGTTTGCACAGGAATTTGGCTTTGCAATTTCCGAAGATGCAAAACTAAAAATATACCAGCCCTTTGGATTAAAAACATCAATTTCTTTAACTTCTTCACCAACATTAGAAAGTGCATTAAATTCTGTTTTAAATCTGTCAATCAAATCTTCTGCATATTTTAATTTCTCTCCATTAACTTTTGCAGAATAAATTGAAACTAAAAAATAAATCAAAAAAATAAGAGCAACAAGTGCAATTAAAATCTTAATTGTTTCTTCAGCAAGCAAAAAACCCCTTTTATCTTTTGAAAATTTTTTGAATCTTGAATTATCTGATTTTTTAAATATCAAATTTCGCGAGCTAATTTCTGCAGGAGCCGAAGGCGACTGAGGGAGGGTGGGAGGGAATACCGAGCGAAATTTGCAAAAAGAAAAACCCCTATTATTTTTTTTATTAAACATTTTATTTCAACAAACC
>CAYXDU010000020.1:0-8503 GCA_964463895.1 Candidatus Woesearchaeota archaeon
GAAATTCCATAACTTAAAAAAATATTTTCATAAACCATAAATCTCCAGTATTGCTGTTTGTAAATTCTTCCTTTGAAAACATCAGCACGGCTTAATTTGTCATATGCAATTGCAAGTTCTTTTCCTTTGTATTCTGCTGGAATGTTTTCTTCAACCCATAAGAATATTTCATCCATTGACATATTTACTTTGTCATAAATTCCGAGAATTTCTTCTGTTGGTTTTAATTGGAAAACTTTTTTTAATGCATTGAAAATATCAAGTTCTTTGTTTCTCTGGTCAAATTCAATCTTGTCATAGTCGGAATTAACAAGGTTTGAAATTGTTTGCAAGTCATTTATTGCTGCACGCAAATCTCCTGCTGACTTTACTGAGATTTTTGTCAATGAATCCTGTTCAATAAATTTGTTTTCTTTTTTTAAAATCTGAATTAAAACATCACGGATTATTTTGTAATCAATTTCTTTTAATTCGACTATTTCGCAGTTTCTTCTTAATGCTGATAATTTTTTTGACCATGCATCGTTTGCTGTGAGAATGACGGGATATTTTGATTCTTCAATTAATGAAATCAATTCAGGAATTCCTCCGCGGTCCTGATAACCTGAAATTCCGTCAACTTCATCAACAAGAATTATTTTTGTTTTTTTCGTTAGAGACATTTGCTCCATTGCCGGTTTTAGAATTTCATTCAGTTTTTCCCTGTTTCGCAAATCAGAAGCATTTAATTCAAAAATTTCTGCATTGTATTCTTTTGCTGAAACATGGGCAAGAGTTGTTTTTCCTGTGCCGGGAGTTCCGTGAAGCAATAAAGCTTTTTTTGCTTTTCTTGTTAATTCACCAATATTAAAATTGCTTAGAAAATCTTTTATTTTTTTTATTGCTTCGTCTTGTCCGCGAATTTCTTCAAAAGTTTTTGGTCTGTGTTTTTCTACCCAGGGGCTCATTTTAATTCTCCTACTTTAGCGATAAATTCTAAACCTGTTCTTCTTGCTGGGACATGCCCATCCATACTATCATCTTCGGTGAATACCTTTGGGCCTACGAAATCTCCTGAAAAACAACATAGAGTCCCGTATTTATTTTTGTAAACATCTATTTCCTTTAGATTTTTAGAACCCATAACATTTTTTGCTAAATAAATTCCTTCTTCAATTGGAAAACCCTTTTTATCTAATCCTTTTTTTTCTTCGGGCATTTTACTCCTTTCCTAATCCCGCTAAAACGAATGACGCGAGAAGAGCCTGAAGTTGAATAAATGGGTCAGAGCCCTCGACAATTCGGAATTCTGTTTCACCTGTTTTTTCTGTGAGTTTTACTTTGATTTCTGGCTCAACAGGAAGGTTCCAGATTTCTTTTTGAATTGCTTTTATTACATCCTGTCCGGAAATTGATTCTTTTAGCATTACATCCAATAATTTTTCTCTTGAATTTTGAAAGTCACCTGCTAAAGCATAATCAAGGACAAGCTTGATGTCTTTTGGTTTTGCATTTGAAATAATTGTTGATGCAAGTTCAGAAGTTATGTTTGGAGATATTGACGCTGTTGATTGCAAGAGGTTTGTTGCTCTTCTGCAGTCGCCTTCAGAACCCTCATAAATGGTTTCAATTGCTTCGGGACTGATTGTTAATTTTTCAAATTCAGAAATTCTGTTGATATATTTTTCAATATCTTTTTTTTCAAGAAGTTTGAATCTGAAAATTGCACAACGCGATTGGATTGGGTCAATGATTTTTGAAGAATAGTTGCATGATAAAACAAATCTGCATGTTGAAGAATAGTTTTCCATTGTTCTTCTTAGTGCCTGCTGGGCTTCAGGTGTTAGAGCGTCTGCTTCATCAAGAAAAATTACTTTAAATGGAACATTTCCAATTGATTTTGTTCGCGCGAAGTTTTTTACTTTTTCTCTGACAATATTTATGCCTCTTTCGTCTGAAGCATTTAATTCAAGATAATTTTCACGCCAGTTTTGTCTGTAAAGTTGTTTTACAATTATTAAAGCCAGGGTTGATTTTCCTGTTCCTGCTGGTCCTGCAAATAATAAATGCGGTATATTCAAAGAATTTGTCAAGGATTCAACACGCTTTATAATGTCTTCTTGTCCGACGATTTCTGAGAATTTTCCAGGACGATATTTTTCAGTCCAAATTCCGCTCACCATGATTAGAATATTGGATTTTGGTTAATAAAGGTTATTGTGGTAAAAACTATATTTAGAATTATTTAGCTCTGGCTCTTCGAACTTTACGTTTTCGTTTTTCTTTTCTAAGTCGTTTACGCTGCCATTTCCAACGCATTTGCCTTTTCTTTTTCCAACGTCTTGAGCTTCTCTTCATTTTATTTTTTTCCTGAAATTAAATGCATGAGAATCTTTGATTCTCTTCATGGAAATTTGAAGCTAAAATTAGTTTATAAAGTTTTTGTGGAGTTTTGTTTAACATAAATTTATAAAAACAAAATTCCAAGAAATCATACGCCCCTGTAGTATAGAGGCCAAGTATGCTGCCCTCTCAAATGGTATTGAAAGAAATTCTCTTTGGTATCGAGATTTAGAGAGGTGATTGGAACTCGACGAGAGGAAAAGTCTAGCGTCTCAACGCAGCCTCTTTGGAGTACGGCAGTGACCCGAGTTCAAATCTCGGCGGGGGCGTTTTATTCAAAATTTTTTTCATAATATTCAAAGGGGTCTTTGATTAATATTTTATAAGATTCTATGTCTCCAACTCCTGCATAAAGAAGACAGGTGCTATTATTTTTTCTCATTATTCCTCCGGGGAAAATTACATTGTACAGTTCAGGTTTTTTTGATTCGCCTTCGGGAAGTTCGGCTCTTCGGAGAATTATTCTTAAATTTGAAGCGATTCTTGTTTCAGGGTCAAAACAAAATACAATTGCATAATAAAATCTGTTTTGTTTGTCTTTTGAATATCTTGCAATATGTCCTAATGCTCCTATTTTTCCATTTTTTAGAATTAGTGCCTGATTAACCCCTCCCCATTCTCCTTTTGCAAACTGTCCTTTTATTATTTGCGCTTTTGTTAGTGTTCTTGGGGTTAAATTTTCTAAAGAAGATATTGTTGTAAAACCTATTTTTCCTCTTCTTCCTTTTTTTCCCTGAGGTCTTGTGAACACTCCGATTTTTCCATTTTTTAATTCAACTAATCTTATATCTTTCATTCCCCAAGGTCCGGCAGAGAATTTTTTCAAATCTAAAATATCTTCTCCCTTGTAAAAAATTGTTCTATAATTTATTTCTTTTTTTCCAATATCTTTTTGGACTTCAACTCCTCCAAGGATAAAAGTGTTACCTATTTTATTTATGAAAGGATCCTCAAGATTTAATTTTTTGAAATTTTTTTCAAGTTCCCAGGTGTTTGTTTTCTTTTTTTTGAATAATGAAATTTTTGAATGAAATCCTTCTCCTTTTTTTGGTTCTTCACGCCCAAATAAATACCATTTGTCCTGAAATTTAAATGGCGCAGTGATATTGTAGACTGAATCGCCTCCTGTTCCAATAAATTTTAATTTATTTGCCTTAATGAAATTTTCTTGTTTGTAAATTTTAAGAATTTGTTTTATTGTTTTCATATTAAAATCAGTTTTTTGTTGTTTAAATTATTTACCACAATAATGCTTAAAAATAGGGAAAAAGTTGATTTTTTATGAAAAACTACAATTTTCATAATCGTCCTAAACCAATTGAAAGAAAAGTAATTGCTTCCCCTGGAGATTATAATCCTCTTTCAGATCAATGTGAAGTCATTGGAGCTTTTAATTCACCTTTAATAATTGTAGAAACTCATGAAGGCATAGAATATAGATTAATGCCGAGAGTTGCTGAAATACCTACAATTACTTTAACACAAGAAAAAATGTATTTACCTGAAAGAAGAAGACATCTTCCCTATTTTGAAATTCCCAATAAAAAAGTTAAGACCCTTGAAATGGGTTTTGATAAGATTCCTGAAGAGGATATTTTATTTGAAGGAGAAAGGGAAATTAAATTAAAAGGACATGATAGATTAAAACATATTTCTCTTCCAAGATTATTAAGACTAAATGAAAATTTGGATGTAATAGAAAGACAACAAAACCCTGCAATTTACCCGGAATTTGAATATGAACGGTTTGGAATTGAGGATGTCAGAATAACAAAATTCAGTGAAGAGCTTGCTAATGAAATGGGTTACAAATATGGTTTAACTTATGTAACTCCTCATAGAACTCATAAAGTTTCAACATACATTGCTCTAACAAATGATTTTATTAATTATAAAAAATTACCTTTTGGAGATACTTCAAGAAGAGTAATTACTGGAAAAGATATGGCTCTCTTTCCAGAAAAACTTTTAACACCTCATAAACCTTTGGGCTTCGAATCAAAACAAAAGCATTATGTTAGCTTTAATCGTCCTGAAGAACAAACGCAAATTTCTCCACCAAGTTTGGGTCTGGCTTATTCTCCTGATTTAACTGCTTGGTGGTTTTCCCATGATTTGAATGGGGGCGCACCAGATGGAAAAACAAGAGGAACTGGAACCCCCCCTGTAAAAATAGGAAATTTATGGGTTACTGCATTTCATGAAATTACTTCAGTAGGTGGCAAATATAGATATGACACAAGGTTAATGGGTCTTGATTTAAAAAATCCCTGGAAAGTTAAATATGTTTCAGATATTTTTATTACAAGAGATGATTATGTAGAACTTGTTCCTGAAAAAGGGTATGTTCCAAATGTTATTTATACCACTGGTTTCATAGAAAGAAATGGAATGTCTATGTTTTCTCATGGAATAGATGATTTTAAGAATGGCTTAGGCCAATTTCATACAGAAGATATAATTAAATTTCTTAAAGGGCAAAAAGTTTTTAATTTTTAGATAAATCTTAATTGTAACCATTTTTTGATTAAAACAGGGGAAAAATATTTAAAGGAATGCTGTTGTTTTTCTTGCATGAAAAAACAAATTGACTATTTGCGGAAAATAACTGATGATTTTGGAGTAATTCAATTTTCTAATGATGGAAATCCTGATGTTAAAAGTGGATACACCCTCGATGATGTTTCGCGAGCTTTGATTGTTTCTTCAAAATTGGGTTTGGAAGATTTATCTGAAACATATTTTAATTTTATAAAAAATGCACAGGTTTCCGACGGAAGATTTGTAAATGTTTATTCTGGAGACAGAAAACCTTTGGAAGAAGTTGGAAGTGAAGATTCTTTTGGGAGGACTTTATGGGCTTTAGGAGAATATTTAGCAGAGACAGGGAAAGGTGAGGAAATTTCTTTTAAAACTTTAATGACTTTGGATAAATTTGGAGTTCGTTATCCGATTTCAGAATCTTTTGCAATTTTGGGTTTGACGAAAATGCACAACGCTGGTTTTAAGAAAAATTTGACAAAAGATTTAATTTACAAATTTTCTAATTCTCTTTTAAGTAGATTGGATAGTCATTTTGATAAAAATTGGTTTTGGGTTTCAGATGAAATGTCTTATGAAAATGCAAGAATTCCGCAGGCACTTTTGAGAGCATATGAATCTGTGGGAAATATAAGATATTTGGATGATGTGAAAACACTTACAAATTTTCTAGATGAAACGGTTTTTGAAGTAAATTATAAAGGAACTTTTTTGAATATCATTGGAAATAACACGAGCGGTTTGGAAGGAAGTTGGTATAAAAAAGGTTTTGTGAAACCAAAATTTGATGAGCAACCTGTTGATGCAGGGGCAATGACAGAATTGCATTCAGAACTTTATGAATTCACAGGAGACAAAGAAAATTTTGACAAAGCGAAAATTTCTTTGGATTGGTTTGATGGTAGAAACAGATTAGAAAAGAAAATGATTTCCCCTGAAGGAGGAATTTATGATGGGCTTAATGAAAATAAAGTTAATCCAAATCAAGGAGCAGAATCTTTGCTTGCTTATATAATGGCTAAGATAAAATTTGATGAGGTAAAAAATGGAATATAAAAATAAATTTTATGTTGGAATGGTTTCAACAGTTCCACCAAGAAAATGTGGTATTGCTACATTTAATTGGAATCTTTATGGGAGCATAAAAAATGATGGGAGAATAGATGATTTGGGTTTTTATTCAATAATTAGAGAGAAATTGGATTATGCTCCAAAAGTTAAAAAGATGATTGAAAGAGATATTAATCAAGATAGAAAAGATTCTTGGAATAAAGCATTAGAAGATATTCTAGAAAAATCAGAATATCGAAGAAGTCATGGTGTGAATAGTGGGTATTTTTTTCAGCATGAATTTGGTATTTTTGGAAAATATCATAATTCAGATGACAATATAGTTCAAATACTTAAAACATTAAAAGAAAATAATATTCCTACAATCACAATAACACATACTCTTGAAAAAGGAATGTCTGATTTTAAGAATAAGGTTATGGAAGGAATTTTAGAAAACACTGATAAAGTTGTTTGTTTAACTCCTTCTGCAAGAACAATATTTAATGAACTTTATACTGTTTCAAGAGGAAAACTTATCCATATCCCACATGGTGTTCCCCGAGTTGAAATAACTGAAAGTCAGGATGAGTTAAAGAAAAAATTTGGTTTTTTTGATAAGAGAATAAATTCTCCGAGGTATCTTGTTTCTAATGTGGGTTTTTTATCCAAAGGAAAAGGGATTGAATATGCATTAGAAGGATTTTCTCAATTTTTAAAAAACGATCCTAAAGGAAATCCGGTTTATTGTATTGCAGGAGGAACACACGAGGAAATTAAAAAGAAAGAGGGAGAAAAATATAGAAAAAAATGCATAAAACTTGCAAAAGATTTAGGACTTAGAGTTATTAATTCAAATGGAAACAAAAAAAAGAAAGATTTTTCTGATTATAATGTTGTTTTTTATGATAAATATTTGGATGATATAGAATATCTTAAGTTTATGAAAATGAGTAATATTGGATTAGTTACAAATCAAGCTAAAGATCAGATATCAAGTGGGCAGATTGCTTATTGGGTTGGAATGGAAAGACCTGTAATTGCAACAGAATGTCCTTTTGCAAAAGACATGGAAGATGAAGGAGTTGGTCTTTTGATAAAATTCAATAATTCAGAAGATGTTTCAGATAGATTAACTTTCCATAATCATCTTGATATAGAAAAGGATTGGGAATTGAAATTTCTGGCAGCAGGCAAAGGTGCGACAACAACTTGGCCGATTGTAGGTAAAACTTATGTTAATCTTATGGAAAGTCTAATAAGATATTATGAGGATAAAAAATAATTCCCAAAAAAACTTAATTTAATTATTCTTCATTTTTATTAAGAAAAGAGCTATCGGGTTCAACTTCTTTTGTTTCACCCCTATAAATTCCTTTTTTCTCAAAAATATATTTATCAAGTTTAATCTCTTTTCCAAGTTCACGAACCTGGTAAGCTTGAACTTTAAAATCAGAAGTTTTAGGATTATTAGCAATACTTTCTAAAGATTTACTTATTATTTTTTGAGCATCTTCACCCTCTTTCACCTCAATAAAAAGATTATTATACTTATCTTGCGGAACTCCTGGATGGACCATTGAAGTTACAGTATAAGGAATTATATATTCTGTCATGCAATTTTAGGTTTTGTTGAGTTTAAATAAATGATTGTCTTTGAGTGTTATGTTTCCTAAAATCTATAAACCCTCATTCCTTAATCCTTAAATGAAACCACGTTATTCATTTTCATCACGGCATAATCGCAGAACTGAGAATATTCGGAAACAGAAGCAAAAGTATCCTTCAATTGCAGACAAGATTATTGAGAATTCTGATATTGTTCTTGAGGTTTTGGATGCGCGGTTTGTTGATGAAACGCGGAATCAGGAATTTGAAGATAAAGTAATTGGAAAAGAGAAGATTCTGATTTATGTTTTTAATAAAGCAGATTTAGTCAGGAAAAGTTCTTTGAGGAAATTTAATTATCTTAATCCAAGTATTTTTGTTTCTTCTACAGAGAGAAAAGGAGTTCGGGAACTGAGAAATTTAATTAAGAAGTTATCTAAAAAAATTTCCAAGCCAGTTGATAAAGATGGTTCTGGAAAAATTGTTGTTGGAATTATTGGATATCCCAATGTTGGAAAGAGTTCTTTGATAAATGTGCTTCTTGGCAAGAGTTCTGCCGGGACTTCGTCACAGTCGGGTTTTACAAAGGCGCTGCAAAAACTGAAACTTTCTGATGAAATTGTTTTGCTTGATAGTCCTGGGGTTATTCCAGAAAAAGAATATTCATCGTCAGACAGGAAAAAAATTGCTCAGCATGCAAAACTTGGGGCAAGGGATTTTAGCAAGGTTAAAGATCCTGAAATGGTAGTTTTTGAAATTATGAAAGATTATTCAGAGGCAATTGAAGATTTTTATGGGATTGATGCTGGAGGAGATACAGAGATTTTGATTGAAAAACTTGGACGAAAAAAAGGTTTTATGAAAAAAGGCGGGGAAGTTAATGAAGATAAAACAGCGAGATTAATTTTGAAAGATTGGCAAA
>CAYXDU010000021.1:0-1857 GCA_964463895.1 Candidatus Woesearchaeota archaeon
TAAAAATTATTGTGATAAATTATCTTAAACCTTTCTCAACATTCTCTCTAAATTTTTTGAAATCATAGATTCAAATCTCAAAGAAATTTTATTAACTTCAGGAATAACATAAACCGAAACAATAAAATCTTCAGTTAAATGTTTTTTCAATTTCTTAGCCTGTTCCTTAGAAAGATAACCTTTTTCAACACATTCATTTGTAGCTCTGATGCCGGTTTGATACCACCTATACACTTTCAATAAATCATCTCTATCATTTTCAGTAATCTCTCTATTAAAACCAAAATTACTTTTCGAATATCTCTTTGGTGTTTCTATCATCTTAATTAAACAAATCAAAACTATAAAAATTTATCTAATTAAAGCCAAAGAGTTATTTTTATCAAAAGCATATTCTCGGACATAAATCTCTTTTCCTTTTTCAGTCATTTTATATTTTCCATCTTTAATAACTAAAGCATCTGACCTCTTGAATAATTCAATTTGATCTGCAGAAATCTTTTTCTTTAAAACATTAAAATCTCCAGAATCATTCAGAAACAAATATTCAAGGGCATTTGATGTTTTTCTTATCATTCCAAAACTCCTTTTAATTTTTCTTCAAAACTTTCTTCATCCATTGCCCCAATAAATTGCTCTTCAACTTTTCCATCTTTGAAAACAATAAAATTTGGAATTGAAGAAACACCGTGTTTATGTGCAAGTTCTTGATTATCCTCAATATTAACTTTGCCAACTTTAATTTTTCCCTTAAATTTCTCAGCCATCTCATCAACAATCGGCCCCATCATCACACACGGCATGCACCAATCTGCAGAAAAATCAATTAACACAATTCCTTCTTTTATAAACTCGTTGAACTCGCCGTTTGTTAATTCTGATACCATTTTCATCATGCCTCATAGGATTTTATAGAAAAATGTTGTTTTTAAGAGTTTGGGTTTTGAACTTTATCTAAAATTATTTCTCCACAAGGATTTGTAGAATAATTAATTGAAGAAGATTTATCCTCTAATTTTCTTTTTTTCATTTCTTCTTGAGCAACATACATACATCCTCTAGGATGATACCAAGGTTTTTTGATTTGTTCTGCCATTTGTATTTTAGGAGTATATTATTTTTAAGTTTGTTGGTTTATTTGATTTTCAATATAATTGATTCTTTTTTGTTGAAGTTCTTTATGAATCTCTTCATTATATCCTTTAATTATCTGATTAACTTTTTTACAACTTTCTCCTTGATATTTCATTTCAGGGCAAAAACCTACATAATGGCATTTAGGATTAATTAACATTTTAACATCTTCTCCAATTTCATCACTTTCTAACATTGCTTTCCTTTCTAGCTCAGTTATTTTTTTCATTTCAGGTTCAGCAGTTCCACACAATCTCAAAGACATATAACCTGTTGTCAAATTGTATAAATCAAAATTCTTGACAACCCCCAACTTTATTCCTCGCGGGATAATTGCAATTGCATCACTTTGTTTAACCCCTGCTTTTGTCAATTTTTCATAAACATCAAGGGACTTTGAAAAATTATTTATCCACAAATTCAAATTGTCTTTATTATACTTTACTGAATGAGGCAAAGAAACAGTGCCTCCCCAAAGATTTGCACTATTATACAAAGATTCATTATTAATAGAATTTTTATTCACTTCATTTATAAAACATGCATCACTAACAGCACGATAAATTGATTCTGCAGTTTGTGGAAGTGTCCTGTGCCTTTTTACTTCTCCCCAAACTCTCCACGGAATATTTGAAAAAGTTTTTACATGAATTGTATCATTAAAATCATTTATAATTTCCTCCAAATCCCCCAAAAGTTCTTTCCAATTTTTATTTATAGAAT
>CAYXDU010000021.1:1867-8410 GCA_964463895.1 Candidatus Woesearchaeota archaeon
AAATCAATTCTAATTTTATTCACCTATGCTCGTTCTTTTTTTAATATAATTATCAATTGCATCACTTCTGCTTGAATATATTGAATCACTTACAGAAACTACTTTTGGAGTAATTAAAGGATCAGGATCAGATAAATCATTTGCCTCATTAATTCTATCATGAAAAATATTGGGGTGTGGACTTCCTGTTCTCGGAGCATTTTTTCTTGCTTGATAAATTGTTCCAGCTCCATTCTCTTTAACAAAATCTTCTAATTGAGAAATTATCTCGTGTCCCTCTTGAGGCATTAAATCAGGATTTCTTTCTGCAAGTTTTGAAAAATGAATTAAAGTTTCAAGAGGCATAAACATAAATCCTCCTCCGTCGTGCCCATACTGAACAATCTTGCTTGCTTCTTGTTTTGGAACTCCACGTTCTTGCAAATCAAAATATGCCTGAATATTGTTTTCAGATTGTTGGATATACAAATCAGTTAATTCTTTTCCTTTGTCTGCAATTCCTCTTGGAATAACAATTGCCTCTTTTGTAATAGGAACTCTTCTTCCAGAAGGCATTAATGAACTTCCAAATTTTGCAGTGGTAAAAGTAGAATCAATTAATTTAGAGGAATTTCCTTCAACAAAAGCCCAAAATCCAGGAGTGGTTGCCATTGAAGCATGTCCCGAACCTCCAACTTTAATTAACATATTTTTAACTTTTTCAGAAATATCTTTATCACTTTTTTTCAATTCAATTAATTCATTCAAAGCACCAATATCTTTGTAAGTAATATTCGCAGCTCCATAAACAAATTCATCTGGAGAAACAAAATTCTTCTCATCAATTTTCATGACAGGACCAAAATCAACAACATTAACTTTTGGATTAATTATTTTCACCATCCCAAACAAAATCCTTTTCCTTTTTTAAACAATATTATAATTTAAGATATATATTAAAGTTATCCACATTTACCTGCACTCCACCCGCAATTATTACAAATAGGGTCACTGCAACCTGCTTCTTTATGGAATTTTACAGGCCCACATTCAGGACATTCAAACTTCTCATCTATATTATCATAAATTCTATGCTCAACACTCTTGCCGTTATTTTGATTAATCTTTTTTCTTAATCTTTTTATCTCTTCTTCATCTTTTACTTTTTCTAATCCTCGCTTATTGATAATATTTTGCAAATTATTTTCTTCATCATATTCAACAATCCCTCTTGATAAACAATAATGTTCAAATGCCAAACCAACCCCATGTGAAGGTGAATTAATTCTATTTGAACCCATTCCCTCTATCTTATCTCCGGTAACAGATTTCCACTCTTTTATCATTCCTGCATAATCTGGATTTTCAGATTTCAATCTTCCAGTTCTATCAAGTCCAGATTGTGCAAATTCATTTGATGCTTCCCTTCCTAAAGGTTTGGTGTTTTGAAAAACCTTAGACGGAAGAATATAAACTTTTTTTGTTTCTTTATCTTTCCAAAAATCTCCAACAATGCTTAAATGAAATGTATCATCCCCTTTTTTAATATTATAATATTTTGAATCATGCCCTTCTTTTATTGCTTTTGAACCTAATTCCACATCAATCAAAGTTACTTTCTCTACTTTCTCTTCTAATCCACTTGTTAAAATTTGTTTTTCTCTACTTTTATCTCTATAAATAGTAACTCCTTTGCAACCTAACTTATATGCTAATAAATAAGATTTCTTTACATCTTCTCTTGTTGCTTCAAAAGGAAGATTTATTGTTTTAGAAACAGCATTATCTACATATTCTTGAAAAGCTGCTTGCATCTTTATATGATCTTCTGCAGAAATAATTCCCGAAGTTTTGTATATTCTTAATATTTCAGGAGGAACATTTGATATTTGATCTATTCTTTTTCCTTCTTTCAATTCTTCGAAAATTCTTTTCCTTTCTAAATCATTTAAATCAGAATTTTCTAAATCTCTCTTTATTGTAGGGCTTACTACCGGACTCTTATTTCCATCAGCATCAGTATGAGTATAAATAACATTAAAATTGGGTTCAATACTAGAAGAAGTGTGTCCTGCTATTTGACTTATTGTCCCTGTTGGAGCAATTGTTGTCCTTGTTGCATTTCTCATTGGTTCTCCACCCTCATAAATACTTCCTTTAAATGCAGGAAAAACCCCTCTTTCTTTAGCAAGTTTTATAGATTCGTTTCTAGCAGTATCATTTATAAATTTCATAGTATCTTTAGCTAATTCTCTTGCTTCTTCAGAATCATAAGCAATTCTCATTTCAATTAATGCATCTGCCCAACCCATTACACCCAAACCTATTTTTCTTGTTTGATGCACCATATCAACAATTTTTTCTAAAGGGAATTTGCTCATATCAATAACATTATCTAAAAAATGAACAGAATTTCTAGTAACTTCTTCTAATCTTTTTTTATTTATCTTCTCGTTTTCAACAAATTTTACTAAATTAATACTTCCTAAATTACAAGCCTCATAAGGTAAAAGAGGTTGTTCACCACAAGGATTTGTAGACCTCATTTCTCCAAGATGAGGTGTTGGATTATATTTATTTATCTTGTCTATAAAAATTACTCCTGGTTCTCCAAGTTTCCAAGCACTATTAATAATATAATTAAAAACATCAGTTGCTTTCAATTGCAATTCTTCTTTTTCATTAAATCTTGCAGATAATCCTGCAAGATTCTCTATGGGTTTTCCTTCTTCATCAAGTTTAAAATTAACATCCCCAATATTTATTTTGTTGAGATTTACAGCAGTCATTATCTTTTCTAAATCTTTTTTTGTTACTGAATTAATTTTTCCTTTTTTAGGATTATGCAAAGTATACCACCCATCATTTTCAACATGTTTCATAAAATCATCAGTAATTGATACAGAAAGATTAAAATTAGCACACTTTCCTTCAGTAGTCTTTTCATTTATGAATTGTATTATATCAGCATGGTCAACTCCCATCCCCCCCATATTTGCTCCTCTTCTTGTTCCTCCTTGATTTACAGCATGTGTTGTAGCATCATATGCACCTAAAAATCTTACAGGTCCAGAAGAAAGGCCATAAGTTGAAGATACAATATCATTAGCCATTCTTAATTCACTCCAATCAAAACCAGTTCCTCCACCACTTTTATGAACCATCCCAGCATCTTTTTGAGTTCCCAAGATACTATCCATATCATCTTTGATAGGCAATACAAAACAAGCAGATAATTGTTGAAGTTTCCCGCCAGCATTCATTATTGTTGGAGAATTAGGCATGAAATCCATAGAAGTCATCAAATCATAAAATGTTTTAGCAGATTCATATGCCTTTTCTTCGTTAGCACCATAAGCAATATCTGCATAAGCAATATTAGAAGCAATCCTTGCAAACATCTTAGGGACATCTTCTAAAATGTTCCCATCTTCGTCGTTTTTAAAATATCTTCTTTCTAAAAGAGAAATTGTTCTGTCATCAAATTTATCTATTCTATCTTTAATATCTAACTTCAATAATTTTCCCTCCAATCTTTGTGTTAGATTTTTATCATAGTTATCATATAATTTCTGATTCCCAATACCAATTTTATATTCCTCCCCCATTCTAAACTTCTTTTATAACCTCCTTAAAATCTTTTATGTCTTCAAAATCCCGATAAACAGATGCAAACCTTATGTAAGCGACTTTGTCCAACTTTCTAATTTTTCTGGAAACCAAATCTCCAATAAAAGAACTCTTCACCTCTTTTTTTCCTCTTCTTCTTAATTGTTCTTCAACCTCTTGTATCATTTTGTCAATTTTTTCCTTGGAAACAGGACGTTTTTCAAATGCCCGCTCAACACCTGCTTCAAGTTTTTTTATTTCAAATTTTTCTCTTCGTCCGTCTTTTTTTATTACATACAAGTCCGATTTTTCAACAACTTCATAAGTTGTGAATCTTTTTTTGCACTTCAAACATTCTCTCCTTCTTCTCACACCAGAAGGCGAACTCCGTTTGTTAGTAACTCTGGATTTTGTATGTGCACAATATGGACAGTTCATTATTTCTTTTGTATACAATATATTGTATACTTTTAACCCCTTTATTACCACAGGTTGTATAATGCAATAAACTATTCCAACAGGAACTATTTAAATATTTAGAACTATCAAAAAAGTGTAACATAATAAAACGCCCTGTATTTTATGAAATAAAATTGTGCGTCCGTTAAGATTTGTTTACAAATTAGGACGCCCTCGCCAGGAATCGAACCTGGGTGCTCAAAGAGCTCTGAGCTCGAGTCAGATGCAATACCACTATGCGACGAGGGCTTGTCCCGCGAGCATCTACTTAACCCCAACGAAAGGAGGAAGGTAGTGCGGTAGGAAACCTAGGTTTCCTTCGCTATGCGACGAGGGCTTATAATTCTATAATTAAAAACATTTTTAAACTATTTTATCTATAATAAATAATAATCAAGAGGTGAAAATGAATTATCTAGATACATTACAGGTACAAATGGGAATTCCTATTTGGTTAATTTTAACAATACTTGCATGGGCTTTAATTTGGAAACTTCTCGCTTTATGGAAATCAGCAAGAAAAAAACATATTGCATGGTTTATAATTCTTGCACTTGTAAACACCGTTGGTATTTTGGAAATTCTTTATATTTACATCTTCTCTGAAATAAAATATACAAAACCAAAAAAGAAACCTGCTAAAAAAACAGCAAGGAAAAAGAAAAGAAAAGAATAATCACTTAACTTCACAAATAATTTTAACTTCTTCCAAAATCTTTTTAATTTCTGATTCAGATAATTCTGTTTTTTGAATTAGCTCTTCAACAGAAAAATCCAAAAGATGCTTTGCAATCACAATTTTTGAACCAAATAATTTTTCTTTTGTTTTATGACTTATTAATTTTATGATTGTTATGGGGTATAATTTTTTTCTTGTAATCAATTTTTGCAAACTATTGCTTTGCGGATAATTCCAGCTTGTAATTTTTAATCCCACACCTTTTGCATAACCTTTTGCATCTCTTGAACATTTTGTGTTTGTCACAAGCCAGGGCATATCTGGTTTTTCTTTGGGATCCAAATCCAAAAATCTTGCATAAGTATAAAGTGCAGGATGAAGTTTCGTCAAAGTTCCCGGCTCATTGTGGTATTTGCATTCAATCATGTAACTTTTTTCTTTGCCTCCTACAATTCGTCTTGCAATTATATCAACCTCGTGATTTATCACTTTTCCTTTTATGAAATTTCCAACTTTAGTTTTATAATCATAATATTCAAGCAAGTGCCCAAAAAAATGTTCAAACGGAAATCCCGACGGACCAAGAGACATTATCGCCCTTTTCAAATCATACCGCGCATAAAGTTTAGGAAATTCTTTTAATTCACGCAAAACAATTTCAAGAATTTCTTTGGTAGTCATGCCGTCATGAAATTTTTTTTTAACAACTTCCACAATGTCTCTTGCAAGTTTTCCTGTTCCTCCGGCTCCAAGAATCGTGTGATAAATTTTACGTGAATTAAATTCTTCTTCCAAACCAGATGCTTTTATTACTTTCATAAAAGAATAAAGAAACAGGAAGTTATAAATTTATTCTTATCTTTATTTTGTGTAATGTAAATATTTTGATTTACTTAGTTCTTTAAGATAATTTTCTCGAACAATTTCATTCTCTTCTATTCTTCCATTCAACCATTCTGGTTGTTTCCAATCCTTTCCCCAATTCCAATTAATATAACAAAACGCTTTTATTATTGGATGATCTTCAATCCATTTGAAATAAGGTTTAAACCAATTATTCCAACTTTCTTCTCCTTTTTCTACACCGATTCCTGCAGGACTTGATTCACCAATCATAACTGGTTTTTTGTGTTTTTCTGCTTCTTTTAGAAAATCTTCTGCGATTATTTTTGGATTATTTTTATTAGTGAAATGTTTGACTCCAAATAAATTATCAGAAAACCAATCAACATAAGAATCTCCAGGATAATATTCCATGATTTTCTTTATATCCCTTGTAAAAGCAGTACAACAATTCCAAACAAAAGCAACATTTTTTACATTATTTTTTCTAAACAAATTTACAATATATCTCCAAGCAAAAATAAAATCTTTAGGATTATAATTATGATTTGGATTATTAAATTCATAACCGGTTCTCAAAAAAATACCCTTCTTAAATTTTTTTGCAAATTTTATTAACTTAAATATTTCATTATCATATTTTTTATTAACAATTTCTTTTGTCTTTTCTTTTTCACCTTTTGGTTTCAAGTTAAATCCAATCTGTAACATCAAGTTTGGGAAATTATTTAATTCTTCTTCAATATTTCTTGACCATTCTTTTATTTTATTTATTCTTATATAAGTCATGTAAATTTTGGGCTTATATTTTTCTACAGCATTCCAATAATTTGTAAAAGTTTCTAAACTTTGTCCTGCTCCATGAATTATTTTATTTCCTTTTGGTTCAAATTTTTGATTAAAGTTCATTTTTATTTTTCTTTTTGTTTATAATCTTCAATAGCCCGTTTCAAACCTGCAATAGCCAAGTGACT
>CAYXDU010000022.1:0-8393 GCA_964463895.1 Candidatus Woesearchaeota archaeon
GTTTCATTAAATTTTTTCCATGCATTTTTCATTGAACTTCTATGAAACTTTTCAAAAAGTTTTTCATTTGGCGTATTAACAGAAACATACAACTGCGTTGGTAATTGTTTTTTATTCAAAAGTTCTTTAATTTTATCAGGATACAAACCATTTGTAACTAAAAAAGAAGTTTTGTTTCTTTTTCTTAACTCTGAAATCAACCCTCCAATATGTTTATACGTTGTTGGTTCACCAGAAAGAGAAATCGCAAATTGCATTGGCTCTTGCGCTTCAAAATATTTTTTCTGATTTGCTTTGCTTAATTGTTTCTTTTTAGAATTTTTATCAATATTAAATCCCTGCAATAATTTTCTCTGAGATTCAATACAAGAATCAATAATCTTTTTGGGACTGTCAATATTTTCTTCAGGCAATTCACTTCCAAGAGTCAATTCAATTGCTCGCCAACAATGAACACATTTATTTGGGCACCACATTACAGCAGGAGTCATCTGACAACATAAATGCGATTTAATTCCATAAAACTTTTCTTTGTAACAAACCCCTTCATTCCGCAAAGATTTTTTTGTCCAACGGCAAATTTGTACTGCTGAGTGTTTTCCCACAATTTCATAATGCTGTTTTTGCAGAATCTTTTTCAAATTTTCAGGTATCATTCAATCACAAAAGAAAATCTGTTTTAAAATCTAACTCAAAATCCCAATAATCCAAAACACCATAAGTAAAATCAACAAGAACAATAAGAATCTTGTAATTCCTTTAAACCATCTTTCTGCAGATTTTGGTTTTTTTGTTATTGCTAAAATCGTCAAATAAAAGAACCTTCCACCGTCGAAAATTCCCATAGGAAGCATATTTACGAGTGCAACACTAAATGAAATTAAAACTAACCACCACAATAAATCATAAATAAATTCGGCACCAACAAATTTTTCTGCATAATAAATTTGTTGTTTCTTAAATGAAGAAATCCAACTTACAAACTTTCCTAAAATTCCGCTTCTTTCTGATTTACTATAACCAATTCCCAGCCACGGCTTTGAAGAATCAGAAGGATGTTCCCCTAAAACAAGTTCATAATTATTTTCAGTTGTAACAATTACCACTTCATCTCCAGGAGAGTATTTATTAATTTCTTGACTTAAACTTTCCCAGCCATCAACCTTAACACCATTGAATTTTGTAATTGCTTCATTAAAATTTATTCCAGAATTAATTGCCGGAGCATCATCATATAAAATTAAATAACCTGCATCAAAATTTGTTTCTTGTTCAATTAAGGACTCTTTTGTCAATAAGAAATTTTCCCCCCCAACTTCAAATTTATTATAACCTTCGTCGCCTGACAATTCTAATAATTGCGAATAAGTTGCATTATCCAATAAATTTCCGTTAATAGAATTAATTCCCTGAATATCCACAGCAGAATATGCATAAGTATTAAACTGAACTCCGGCTGGTGCAAAACTTAATACAAAAAATCCAATCATTATTGCTCCAAATAAAATTGCCGTCAGAATATTTGCAAAAGTTCCTGCAGACAAAACAGAAAGCTGTTTAAAGATTCCGCTTTTGTTCATGCTTTTTTCATCTTGTTCAACAAATGCTGCTAAAAACACTGGAAGGAAAAATGGAAAAAATCCAAAACCAGTTGATTTGATTTTAATGTCATAACGTCTCATAAAAATTCCATGCGCAAACTCATGAGTTATTGCAATTATTGCTAAAATTATAATCCAGTAAATAAAATAAAAACTTGGCAAATTTAAATTTGGAACAACTCTGTCAATATAAGGAATCAACGGTGTTATCGGCGGAATTTTTATTGCTTTAACAACAGCAGGATATGCAATATACACATAAATTAATTTTCCAAATAACCAAAGAATTCCAGCCATAAGCAAATAGCCAACAGTTATAGAAACATAGCTCAGAACTTTTAATGTCTTTTGATATTTTTTGCCGGTTTTATCAATAAGATTCATTCCCCATTTTGTTCTGTAAATATAAAGCAAACCATCTCGTTTTAAATTCTTTTTATTTCGATAAAGAAAAACTGAAACAAAAATTACAAATAACGCCAACAATATAATATCAACAAAAACGAAATTCATTTTACCTCTTTACATTTAACGAAAATTAGTTTATAAATTTTAGTTATTATGAAAATTGATTCATTAAAGAAATAGCTTGTTTACTTCTTTTTCAAAGGTCTGAAACCTCTGCCTCTGCAATCTTTTTTTCTGCATTTGACTTTGCCTTTCAAAACTTTTTGAGGGTCAGCACGCATTTTTGTTCCGCATTTCATACATACAAAAACATTCTTTATCATTCGCGCTTGTGCCTCTGGTATCTTAACTGCCATTTTAATCAGAAATAAAATCAATAATTAGTTTTTAAAGTTTACTTATAATTTCCGTTTCACAATCTTCTCACCCTCTCGTTCTGCGCCGCCGCGGAGGACGACTGAGTGGAAAAATCAGAGTTTCCTTTTAACGATTTTTTCACCCTCTACATCCCAATATTCGCAGTTTCCGTTTTCTTCTAAATTGTCAAAAACTTCTTGCTCAGGACAAGGAACTTCAATTGTTTCAAAACTTTCTAAATCCATTAATGTAACTTTGCCATTGGATTTTGAAAGAACTTGGGCTTTTCTTTTATCTACATTTGGAACTTCTAATCTATCATGTCCTGGAATCACAAAAACTTTTTTGTTTCCTCCAATTATCGGAACAGCTTCAATACGGCATTTTGCATGCCCGTGCTTTCCTGTTTTAGAAATATCAATACTTTTTACTGTGCATGCAACACCATCAACAAGAACATTTGTCCCAACTCTCACTTCTGTCGCATTAATAATTTTCAACACCATAACTATCAAAAAAAAGTTATATTTATAAAGTTTTAGCAAAAAAGATTCATATGAAACTCGCAAAAAACGACTTCATAGAAATTGAATTCATTGCAAAACTAAAAAATTCAAATTTGCCTTTTGATTCAAATATTTCCGAAGAATTAAAAAAAATAAATCCAAATTACTCACCTGAGCAGGCAAAACCATTTATTTTTGCTTTAGGACAGGAAATGTTTCTAAAAGGAATTGATGATTTTCTTATTGATAAACAAATTGAAACATTTCCAGCAGAATTTGAAATTGAACTTTCACCAGAAAATGCTTTTGGAAAAAGAAATCCCAAATCAGTTCAGCTTATGCCAATAAAGGTTTTTTACCAGCACAATTTAAATCCTGTTCCGGGAATTCCTTTTAACTTCGACGGTAGAATGGGAAAAGTCCTGTCTGTTTCAGGAGGCAGAGTTATTGTTGATTTCAATTCTCCTTTAGCAGGAAAAGAAGTGATTTACAAAATTAAAATTTTAAAAAAAGTTGAAGACCCAAACCAAAAAATAAAATCTTTTTTAGAATTTTTACTCAAACGTGACGATATAAAATTCAAAATAGAAAATAAAAAATTAATTCTTGAACTGGAAAGTCAATTAAAACAATTTGCAGAAATGTTTAAAGATAAATTCAAGGAGATTTTTGATTTGGATTTGGAAGTTAAGGAAATTCAGGAAAAGAAAGAAGAAAAGAAAGATTAACTCTTTGGTCTCAAATATTTCTTTGCAATATCTTTAATTTTGTCAAGCCCTTCTTCTTTTCTATTCTCCTTGTAATCAAGTTTTCTTCTTTTCAATAATTCTTCCATCCAACCTGCAACCCCATAAACAATTTCTTTCGGACCCTGATGAATTTTTGCATTCTTTATTTTAACACCTTTTGGAAAAACTCCGTCGCGAATTGCTTTATTGATTAAAGTTTTGTATTCCCGACAATGCAAGGGAAAAGTATCAAAATAAACAGTATCACCTTTTTTCAGGAATTTCCCAAAATCAAGAATGTCTTCTTCACTGTCAATTCCGTCGACAATTTTTATTTCTTCTTTGTCTAATCCGTATTTTCTCATTGCTCTGTAAATTTTTTGTCGATGCGACCATCTGTCTTTAAATTCATTTTTATCAACATGCCCCGTAATAATCACCTTGTCAAAATGATGTTTGTTTAATTCTTCTTTTGCTTTATTTATCCTCGGTTCTTCCCAACCTGTTGGAATAACAAGATAATCAAGCCCTTTTTTCTCAACAAGCAAAAATACACTTCCAATTAAAAAGACAAATCCCAAAATTTGCAAAAAATTAATTCCTCCTGAAAAATAATCTTGAATCAAATTTCCTGTAAAATTAAAATCAAAACCTGAAAACAGCATAAAAATTCCAACAATCAATAATAAAAAACCAAATATCTTTTTCATAAATTATAAAACAAAATAAACTATAAAAATTTATTTATCTTAATTATCACAGATATTCTTAAAAACTATCCCTACTTTTACAAAATTATGGAAGACATTTACAACAGTTCAGATGACTTTTCTTTAGATATAAAATCAATTGATTCTGAATTAATGGAATTATTAAAAAAACAATCTGCAAAAATAAAAGTTGTTGGTGTTGGAGGGGGCGGAAATAATTCTCTTTCAAGAATGCGTGAAATTGGAATTCGTGGCGGAGAATTAATTGCAGTAAATACTGATGCACAGGACTTGCTTTATGCAAATGCTGACCAGAAAATTCTTATTGGAAGAGAATTAACTCAGGGATTAGGAGCAGGAAGCAATCCGCGAATCGGCGAAGAATCAGCAAAAGAATCTGAATCAGAAATAAAGAAAAAAATCGCAGGAAGTGATTTGGTTTTCATAACTTGTGGTATGGGTGGTGGAACAGGAACAGGTGCTGCACCAGAAATTGCAAAAATCGCAAAAAAACAAGGTGCATTAACAATTGGAGTTGTAACAATGCCTTTCACAATTGAAGGACAGAAAAGATTGGAAAATGCAACAAACGGAATGGAAAAAATGGAATCTATTGTCGATACTTTAATAGTAATACCAAATGATAAATTATTGGAGCTTGCTCCTGACCTGCCCTTGCAGACAGCTTTCAAAATTGCAGATGAAATTTTAACAAATGCAGTAAAAGGTGTAACAGAATTGGTAACAACTTCAGGTTTGGTGAATTTAGATTTTGCCGATGTGAGAGCAGTTATGGTAAATGGCGGTGTTTCTTTAATTGGAATGGGAGAATCAGATTCTTCTGAGGGGCGTGCTGAAGACGCAATTGAAAAAGCAATAAATAATCCTTTGCTTGACGTGGATATCTCAAATGCAACAGGCGCTTTAGTAAATGTTATTGGCGGACCAAATATGAGTTTGGATGAATACAAAACAATTATCGGAACAGTTGGTGAAAAACTAAGTCCCGACGCTAAACTAATCGGCGGAGCGCAAATCTCAGAAGACATGGGAAAAGCAATTCGTGTTTTATTAATTGTAACTGGTGTAAAAAGTTCTCAAATCATCGGCGGAGGAGAATCAATAGAATCTCTAAAACATCGCGAAATTGAAGAAGAATTAGGGATTGAATTTTATGAATAAACCAAAATAAATTTAAACCCTCAACCAATAATTAAAATATGGCAAAAATAAAATCATTTTTTTTAAAATGCAAACGTGTATGGCACACTTTGAAAAAACCCACTAAAGAAGAATTCACTCAGACAACAAAAATTTCTGCAATTGGAATTTTAATCTTGGGATTACTGGGTTTTATTATTGCATTAATTATGAATGTCTTTAAATAATATTCAAAATGAAAGGGGTGAAAAATTTTTTATATTCTGGCTTGGCAGCTTTAACTATGCTGTTATCTTGCGAAGATCCAGAACCTGTTGAACCCGAACCTGAAGAAAACCCTGTTGAAAACCCAATAGAAAATCCAACCAACCCTGCAATTTACAATAATGTTTATATTTTCAATCAAAATGATTTAAATAAAATAGATTATTATGATTATAATACAATTGGTTTCACATCTCCACAGAATTTTTCCGTCGGCGACATTTTATCAGGAGGAATTTCAGATAAAACTCCTTATGCTTTCTTAAATGAAATAACTTATGTAACTCCTGATAAAAAAAGTTTCAAACTTGATAAAAACACTTCTTTAAATGAAGCAATTAAAGATGCAGAAGGGGGAATTTCAAAAGAACTTACTTATAATGATTTAAAATCTTCATCTTTTGAACAAGGAATTTCATTAAAACAGGGAATGGGAAATTATAACTTCCATGTTGACATAGATAAAGCAATCTACGACGCTGATGGTGACCTTTATACTTATACAGACCAAGTAAGAATAAATGGTTTTTCTGATTTTAATATTTACACAAACACAAAAATAAAAATTAAAGAAGGGGATGTTTATGTAAAATTTGAAACAGAATTTTCAGGAGAATCTAATTTAGAAATTTTGACATATTTAGAAGATGTAAATATTTCAGACAAAATCCCTCTGCAGGAATATTATTTTAATCCAATAGTTTTTGCAATTGGGCCTGTTCCTGTTGTAATTTTTCCTATAGCAGGTTTGTATTTTGATTATGAAGCAAATTTAGAATCAAAACTCGAGATAAATGTTTCAAATGATTTTAATTCCAGAAATATTTTAAAAAGAGAAACAGGACAGTGGACAATCACTAAAGACCCTGGCAATTATTTTGATTTGTCTTCTTCTGAAATTTCAACAGATTTTAATGCAAATGTAACAGCGTCGCTGTTACCAGAAGTTTCACTTAAACTTTATGGTTTAGCCGGACCTTATGCAAACCTTGAAGCATATCTTAATTTTAATGCAAACACTCTCGCAAATCCTTGGTGGACTTTTACTGGTGGCTTTAATGCAAATCTTGGAATTGACATGACAAAAATAAGCAATAAAATAAAAAACTTTGAAAAAACAATTCCTCTTGAAGAAATTTTAATTGCCGACGCTGGAGGACCTTTTCAGGGCGAAGATCCTGGAGGAGGAAAAATAGCATTTAGTTCTAATGGGGATGGGGATTATGAAATTTATGTAATGAATTCCGATGGAACTAATCAAAAAAAATTAACAAATAATTCAAGTGATGATGTTTTTCCAAGATGGTCACCTGATGGAAGCAAAATAGTATTTGTTTCAGAGAGAGATGGCAACAAAGAGATTTATAAAATGAATTCAGATGGCTCAAGCCAAATAAGATTAACAATTAATCCTATTATTCATCCAATTAATTCACTTGTTAGTATGCATCCAGATTGGTCACCTAATGGAGACAAAATCGCATTTGTGAAGCAAACATCCAATACAGATAGTATTTGTGATATTTACACTATGAACACTGATGGCTCAAATCAAATAAATCTTACTAATACAGGATACTACCCTCAACAATGGTATCCAGATTGGTCCCCCAATGGTTCTGAAATTACTTATGTAGATATAAATGGAGATTACCCTGGGATTTATAAAATGAATTCCAACGGGTCAAATCCAGTGCTTTTAACTACCCCTTATTGCATTGATTGTGTAGGACCAGTATACTCCCCAGATGGGTCCAAAATAGCTTTTTATAAATCAGGGATTCCTAGAGATATTTTCGTAATGAATCCCGACGGACCAAGTTTTATTAATTTAACAAATAATCCCTCTTCTTGGGAATATCAAAGTTTTTCCCCTTCATGGTCTTCTGACGGGAGCAAAATAGTTTACAGTCATTTTGAAAATTCTGATGGAGATGCTGAACTTTATATAATGAATTTTGATGGTTCCAATAAAACAAAAATAACAAATAATTCTTATGAAGACATTAATGCTTCTTGGAGTTATTAATGTATAGTACCTTATAATTTCTACGAAATCTGTAAGGAGGATTTATTTTGTTAGTAAGTTTATCTCTTTTTATATTTGGTTATTGGAGAAATTGGGCTTATATGTTTTACAATAGGAATCTCTAATACAAAACTAAAAATTTATAAACCTACAATTTTATAAATTCACATCTACTTCTTAAGTGATTAAGTTGTAGTTTGAACAAAGGAAAATGATTTTTATAATAAAAGTAACAACAAACAAAGAAGAAAGAGCTTTGGATATGATTGCAGAACGTGTTCAAAAAAAAGAACTTAATGTATATTCTGTTTCACGTCCTGCTGGATTACGAGGTTATATAATTCTCGAGGCTGAAGACAGAGATTCTGCAGAAGAAGCAGTTTTCAATTTGCCTTATGTTAAAGGAATAATCCCAAAAACAATTTCTTATCAGGAAATTGAAGCAATGGTTCAACCTTCTGTTGAAACTATTTCAATTGAAGAAGGTGATATTGTTGAAATCCTTTCAGAACCTTTCAAAAGAGAAAAAGCAAAAGTTTTAAGAATAGACAAGCAAAAAGAAGAAGTTGTTGTAAGTTTGCTTGGAGCAGTTGTTCCATTGCCAGTTACAATTAAATTAGATAATGTAA
>CAYXDU010000023.1:0-8374 GCA_964463895.1 Candidatus Woesearchaeota archaeon
TTGTTGAAGTTGTAAAGAAAAAAGTAGAAAATATCGGAGGAGAGTTTTAAATGGCAAAGGTAATTGATGTGAAAACTGAAAGAGAAATTGAAGTTGCTGACGGAGAGAGCATAAAAGATGCATGCGAAAAACTTGGAGTTCCATTTGGATGCAATACCGGACTTTGCGGAACTTGCATGATTAATGTTCATTTTGGAGAAGATAATTTATCAAAATTAACAGAAGAGGAAAAAATTCTTGAAAGAGATAAAAAACATCGGCTGGCTTGTCAGTGCAAAATTAAGAAGGGCGAGGTTGGGATTAGTTGGGAATAGAGTATAATAATTTTTATAAAAATTCCAGTGAAATGTTTATAACAAAACAGCGAATATAAAATTTAAAAAGTTTAAACTATTTGTATCTGTAGAAATTTAAATTCAATTAAATAATTGGAGGTAATTTTAAAAAAAATGAAAAAAGATACATTAAGTGTACTCACTTTAATCGTAACCATTATTGTGGGATTAGAAGCTCTTGTAACATTTATTCAAAATGTTCTTAACGGCATTGGAAATGCATTAAACGATTTGCCCCCCATAGCTACAATAATTTTGGTAGTCCTTGTTTTGGTTATGATCTTTGATAAAAAGAAATAACTAAATAATTAATCTTTTTTATTTTTATTTTATTTCTTTCAAAATATCTTTTCCCAATTTTGTTATAGAATAAATTTTTCCTTTCCTTAAATTTGGATTTTTACATTCAATTAATTTCAATTCTTCTAAATTTTTTATTACTTCGCTTATGTGAGAAGAAGAAATATTTGCTTCTTTTGATAATTCGCTTGGTTGTTTCATTTCTTTTTCAAGAATTTTTAAAACTTTTAATCTCCACTCGCTTGATTTGAGTTTCCCGATTAATTCCCATTTATCCCCCATAAAATAAATTAGGAAAATGCTTATTAATCCTTAACTCCGTTTTATCACCTATTTGTCACCGCAAAGTTTATAAAAGCATAAAATTACTTTTAATTAATTGAAAATGAAAAAGCGAAAAAATTTGTTTAATGTAATGATTTTGTCAGTTTTAATTTTGATGTTAATTGCAGGGGTTTTGATTACAATTAAACTTTACAATAATCCTTCTGAAAATTCTGAAAGTTTAGAAAACGGAAATACCAATCAAGAAAATTATGATTCAGTAAAAGAAAAAATTCCAGAATGTGTTCCAAAAACATGCAATTATTTTGATACCGAATGTGGTTACATTAGCGATGGATGCGGAAATCAAATTTATTGTGGGAATTGTATGTCTGGATATGAATGCATAAGTAATGAATGTAAAAAAATAGTTGAAGAAGTTGATGATATTGAGGAAGGTTGTGTGATAGGTGGCGAGGAAACTGGGGAGCATTGCGATTATCCATCAGATTGTTATGAATTAGCTTTTTCTATGGGCGAAGAAGATATGCGTTCTGTTTTTTGTTTAGGGGGAAATAATGAGATTAATTATGGCTCTGATTTAGTTAGAGAATTTTCAGATACAGAAGTTGAAGCTGGAGAAACATTTACTTTAACTTATTATTCAAACAGAGAAGGTACTTGGGGCGCGTCAATGATAGATAGTGTTTCTGGTGGATGCAAGTTTTCTAATGGTAAAAACATAATAAAAACAGTTATTCTAAGTCAAGGTGGTCCTACAAATCAGGTTTATGAAATTACTCTACCAAATTATCCAACAACTTGTGTTTTTGTTGGAGATTACATGTTTGGATCAGAAGGATTAAAAAATTTCGTTGATGTTACGATTGAAGTTCAATAATCAAAAACCCTAAAAACCCCTAATTTCTTGAAATATTATGACATTAAATTTTGAAACAGGTTATTTAATTGAGAAATTGAAGGAGTTGAAGCCGAAGAAAGTTTTGGTTCAGTTACCTGAAGGTGTGAAGCAGAATGCTTTTGATATTGCGAAGATATTTTCTGATTTGGAAATTGAAGTTGTTTTTTCTGGTGAGACATGCTGGGGTGCGTGTGCTGTTGGGGTTGAAGAAGCAAAAGATGTTGGTGCAGGTTTGATTGTTCATTTTGGACATGCGAAATTTATTGATGTGGATTTTCCGGTTTTGTACATTGAAGTTCGGGATGAATTGAATTTGAAACCATGGTTGGAAAAATCCCTTAAAGAGCTGAAAGATTTTAAGAAAATTGGTTTGAGTTATTCTATTCAGCATAAACATGATATTGAAAATGTTGTGAAATTTTATGAAGATAATGGTAAGGAAATTGTCTTGTCAAAGAAAATTGGAAATGTTGCTTATGAAGGACATGTTGTTGGTTGTCAATACAAAGGTTTGAAAGAAATTGAAAACGATGTTGATTGTTTTGTTATTCTTGGAAATAATTTTCATTCAATGGGTGCGGCTTTGAGTGTTGAGAAGCCGGTTTTTTTAATTGATGTTTATAATGATAAAATTACAAACATGGAAGGTGTTAGAGATAAGATTTTGAAACAGAGAATGATTTCAATTGAGAAATTCAAGAATGCGAAAAATATTGGAGTTATTGTTGAAACAAAAATCGGGCAGAAGTTTGGTGTTCATAATTTGCTGATTAAGAAACTTAAGAAAAAAGGCAAGAATGTTATTTTGGTTACAATGAATGAACTTTCTCCTGACAAAATTATGAATTTTTATTATGTTGATTGTTTTGTTGAACTGGCGTGTCCGAGAATTGCAATTGATGATTTTGCAAAATATGAAAAACCAATTGTTACATTTAAAGAAGCTTTGGTTGGATTGGGTGAAATTTCCTGGGAAGATTTTTTGGATAGGGGTGTTGTTTAGTAAAGTTAATAAATTGAAGGTTTCTTTAAAAAATATGAAAAACATTTTATTTGTTGACGATATGAAAGAAGTTTATACTGCTTTAAATAATTCTGAAATTGATTATGCAAGTAATGAAACTGAAGCAATAGAAAAAATAAATTCAGGAAATTATGATTTGGTTGTTAGTGATTATCATCTTGGAGAAGATTCTCCTCGCGGAGGTTTGAATGTTCTTCAAAAAGCAAAATCAAAAGGAATAGAAATAATTTTAATTAGCAGGGATAATCATAAAAATGAGGCTTTAGAATTGGGTATTAAATTTATTTTTAAAAAAGATTTTATAGAATCATGGAAAATGAAGTAAAACCAGATAAGAAAGACAAAAGCGAAAGATTGAATTATCTTCATGGAGAAAAATCAAAGCAGGAAAGGAGGAGATTTTTTTATTTGGAGCAACTTCAGGAAATCAAAAATTTGCTCGAGGAAAATGAAAAGGAGATTCTTTACAATGAAGGATGGATAAATTTTCATGAGAATTCTATTAAAGAACACCAAAAAATTATTGATAATACTTTTGATTTGGATGAAAAAGTTAACCAAGAAGAAAAATTAAAATTTCATGAGAAACAAATTGAGGAGCATCATAAAAAGAATATAGGATATCATAAAAAAGAAATTGAAGCAATTAAGAAGGAAATTGAGTTATTTGAAACTGGAATAAAACGATGTGGAGAACAATTAGAATTTTTATATGAAAAAATAAAAGAAAATTCATCCTAATTTTTTAACCATAATTCTCAAAAAAGATATTTTCTTTTTTTATTTTTAATTTTTTTAATTTTTCTGCAACTTCAAAAAGCATTTCATTCATTCCGCAAATATAGAATTTGGTTTTGCTTTTTGGTTTTTTTATGAAATTCTGAACATGTCCTTTTAATCTATAGTTTGGTTTAGGTTTGCTTAGGATTATCTTTTGTTTGAAATTTGGAAATTGTTTTTCCAAATCTGAGAAGAATTTTTTATACAAAATGTCTTTTTCCTGACGGTAACCGTGAATTAGAAGAATTTCTTTTTTGAATTTTAAATTTTTAAGAAGATGTTCAATCATGCTTTTCATTGGAGCAATTCCTGTTCCGACTGAAATAAATATTAAATCTTTTTTTGGGATTTTGTCAATGAAAAATTTTCCTATCGGACCTATGCAATTTATTTTTGAATTTTTTTGAAGTTTAAAAATTTCATTTGCAAAACTATTTGGGAGAATCTTTTTTATGCAAAGTTCAATTTGTTTTTTGTTGTTTGGAGCAGAAGCAATTGAATAAGCCCGTCGTTGGGTTTGATTTTTTATTTTTAGTTCAAGAAGAATGTATTGTCCTGGTTTGAATTTAAAATTTTCCGGAATTGACAAGATAAATTTTTTAGTGTCTTTTATCATAGGTTTTATTTCAAGAATTTTTAAAGAGGTTTTTTTCATTTTATTGTTTATGAAAAGATATTTATATTGTTTTTTGTTTAGGGATTTATGAAAACAGAAACAGTAAAGGGATTCAATGATTATGTTGGAGAAGATGCTCTGAAAAGGGCTGAGATAAAGAAAGTTTTAGTGGATACTTTTGAAAAATATGGTTTTGCTCCTGTTGAGACGCCGGTTATTGAATATGAGGAATTTGTTAAGGGGAACAATGCAAATGACGAGGCTGTTTCAGATATTTTTAAGTTGCAGGACAGAGGAAACAGAAAACTTGCTTTGCGTTATGAATTTACTTTTCAATTAAAACGTTTGATGCAGAACAGGAAACTGCCTTTCAGAAGATATCAAATTGGCGAAGTTTTTAGAGATGAGCCGATTTCTGCAAATCGTTTTCGGCAGTTTGTTCAGGCAGATGTTGATGTTATTGGAAGTTCTGTAAAAGATGAGGCAGAGATTTTGGCTTTGACTTCAGAGGTTTTGAATTCATTGGGAATTGATTTTAAAATTTATTTTGGAAACCGAAAGTTGATTGATGAGATTTTGAATAATGAAGGTGTTAAAAAAAATACAGAGCAGATTTTGAGAGAGATTGACAAACTTGATAAAATTCCGGAAAAAGAAGTTCGGGAAAATTTGAAAAAATTTGATGCTGAAAAAATTTTAGGAATCTTGAAAAAACCAGAGAAAGAATTTGAAAAATACAGTTCTTATGGAAAGATTAAGGAGTTGAGAAATTGTCTGAAAAATTACGGAATTAAAGTTGAATTTTCTCCGTCCTTGGTTCGGGGTTTGAGTTATTATAATGGAAATGTTTTTGAAATCAAAACAAGGAAAATGAAAGAAAGTATTGGCGGAGGAGGAAGTTATGAATTTAACAATGTTCAGTGCACTGGATTTGCTTTTGGTTTGGACAGGTTGAGTGCTTTGGCGACAATGAAGAAAGATTGGAATAATGTTTTGATTGTTTCTCTAAATAAAGATAAACAGGCAATAAAAATTGCTGAGAAACTTCGGAATTTGGATAATCGGGTTTCAGTTTTTTATGGCAAACCAAGCAAGGCACTTGAATATGCAAATTCTTATGATTATGCTCAGGTAATTTTCGTCGGTGCCAAAGAAGTTAAACAAAAAAAAGTTAAGATTAAGGACATGAAAACCGGAAAAGAAAAAATGGTTACGCTTCAGAATATTTCAAAAAAGAATGTTATTTTCCAAAGAAAATGAACTTAGAAAATTATAAGAAAATTTGGGGGTTTGATTCCCCCAAGGAAAAATATAATTTCATTAAAAGAGATTTAAATAAAAAACCTATTAGAAGTTTTGTTTTTGGGCTTTATCCAGAATTAAGAAAATATTATGTTGCTGAAACAGAAGACATTATTTATGATTAACTACATAAAAATATTTAAAAAACCGATACTTCTAATTTTCTGATGGAAATTTTGTATAAGAAAAATAAAAAGGAAATTGAAGGAATTAATCTGGAATTAATTAGATTGAGAAAAATTCAGGAAAGAAAATATTCTTTTATAAAATTTAAAGACATTTTTAATCATTTTATTTTTGGCAGGAATGAAAGAGATAATAAAGGAAATGCAAATCTTGAAAGAGAGCAGGAAATAAGAAATTTAATTGAAGAAAAAAATTCTTTGATGAATAAGATTTATTCTGAATGGGCAAAAGATTTGAGTGAAAAGAGAGATGATGAAGAATTAAAAAAAGAGTATGAACTTCTTTTGATGGGAAAAAGATATTGCGAAAAAAATCTTCTTTGTTCCAAGGACTTAAATGAAGAGTTGCAGGATTTTGCAATGGAATATGTAAGAAGAGTTGAATATCTTAAAAAAGAAATCATTAAAAATAAAAAATAAATTATCTTAGTTTGTAAGTTGCACTGACTCTTGCTGAAACTGTTTGTTCGCTTGGTGTGATGTTTGCAATTGCTTCTTTTGCAATTGCAGCGTCTTCAGCATAACTTCCTACAGATGAAGTGTAGATGTTCCATGGATAGTAATTGTAATCACTTACTGAAACTGAAACAAGCTTTCCAAGATTTTTGTCAAAACCTTCTGCAACTGCTTCGGCTTTTGTTTTTGCATCTTTTGAAGCAAGTTCTAAAGCTTCTGCTTTGTATTGGCTTTGCAATTCCTGACTGAGTTCAAAGTTTATGTAACTTATTCCTGCACCTGCATTAACACCAGCGTCGATAACATTACTTATTTTACCAAATTCATCTGAAGATAATTCAATTTTCAGATAATGATTTGCAATATATCCGTCCTGAGTTTGCTTTCCATTGCTGTATTCATAATTTGGATAAATATTGAAACTTTGAGTTTTCAGTTCATCACTTGCGAAACCCTGAATTGCAAGCTGAATAATTAAATTTTCAAGAATGATGTTGTTTGCATCTTTTGCTCCAACTGCAGTTTCGTTTTGTGTTTCAATGTTGAAATAGACAGTTAGTAAATCAGGTGTTACATCTATTTCTGCATTTCCTTCAACAGTAACGCTGTTTTTTGAATACGGTGAGAAAGAACCTAATGTTCCTAATGCAACGAGTGCAACAATTAAAATAACTCCGGCTATAATTGAAGTTATTATGATTGCGCTGTTTTGTTTTTTCATTTTAACCCCCTTGTGATTATATGAATATTTTAAGAATATTATATATTTAAATTATGCGAAGAGTTCGAATAGGATTGGGGTTATGCGGAAGTTTTAAGAAAGTTTAAAAATTAATTTTATTATGGCTTATAAAGTTTTTACTCTTGGAGTTTTTGATAAAGAATTAATTAAATTGCCTGAGGATTATGTTTCTAAAATTGAAAAAATATTCCTGCAACTTAGGAAAAATCCTTATGTTGGCGACCAAATCAGATATAAATTCTTTCGTGAAAAGAGAATAAAAGAAAAAAGAATTTATTATCTTGTTTATGATGATTTAAAGATTGTTTTGTTAATTGCAATTAGTGGGAAAAAAGCACAGCAAATTACAATTGATAAAATAATTACTTATTTTAAAGAATATAGAATTTATGCAGAAAAGTTAAGCAACTCTTCTGACTCTTCCTGATTTTAAATCTCCCAATCCTTCTTTGAACTGATTAATTAAATCTGAATCTATTTTTTTTATTACTATTATATCTTTCATTTTTTCAATTCCAATTATTGAACCATCTGTAAAATTTAATTCACTTCTAAATTTTTGAGGAATCACAATTTGCCCTTTTGAACTTATTTTTATTATTTCCATGTAAGGAAGTAGGAATTTCTTACTTTTAAATATTTTGGTATTACAACTTCCGCCAATTTACAACAGAAATAATAAATATTGCAATTAGTGAACCGATGAGGAACCACAACCACAAAGGTGTTCCAATTGGAGTGAGTAATGTTTCAGGTGAAATTGCTCCGCCACCTCCACCACCCGAACCTGCTGTTTGAGTTACTGCTTTTTCTGCAGCATATAAAACATCATCGGTATTTGGAAGATTTTGTGAAACGGATTTTATTTTTTGATAAGTCCATAGGGCAAAAGTTCCTGCAGCTGTTAAAATAAATGCAGGAAGAATTGATTTAATTTTACTTGAAACTGATTTTTTATGCGATATAATTACTGACTTTTTTGAAAGCTCGTACATAATTATCTTTTTACCTTTTTTACTCCAGAAGAAGTTTTTTCTTTTTTGAATGAATCCTGAAGAAAGTAATTTTTTTACATTGTATTCAATGGTGTTCATTGGAATTTTCAAAGCGTCTGATAAATCTTTTTGTGATGCTTCTTTTGTTTCAGCAAGATAATTAATTATTTTTTTGCATGTTTTGCTTGAGAGAACTTCTGCTATTGCTTTTGATTTTTCATCGTCAAGTGATATTAGAATGTAATTGTTTTCTTGCATGTTTTGATAATGTAAAGATATTTTATAAATTGTGCGAAGGGTTCTATTGGGATTGAAGTGATAATCTTTTTATACTTCTAATCTAATCTCTTTATATGGCAACTTACTCACACTCTCGTGTTTCAACATATGAAAATTGCCCTTACCAGTATAAACTAAGATATATTGATAAAGTTAAAGTTGATGTTCCTACAA
>CAYXDU010000024.1:0-1814 GCA_964463895.1 Candidatus Woesearchaeota archaeon
TTTCTGGATTTTGTGTAGACAAGTTGGCGGGTTAGTCCTCCGCTGTTTGCAAACGGACTTTAGGCAAGCTGCAAGGAAGTCGGTGATAGAGATGCTGTTGAGGTCTTTGCTTCAATGTTGACACTCTGTCCGAATGGATCTTGCATTTGCGAAACGGGTCAGGCCTTGATCGGAGCAGCCCTAAACAGGTGTTAAGATGCTTTTCGGGTCGCAGAGAATAGTTGTTGCAGGGGTGAGCTTCATTAGTATTTCTTGAGCTGGCTTCTGTGTCTACACTTCTAAGTTAATTTAATAAACTTCATTTTTCTTTATATTTAATGAAGAGGTTGAATAAATCAGGACAATTTTATTTAGTTGCAGCAGTAATTGTTGTTGTGATTATTGTAGGAATGATTTCAATTACAAATTATGCAAAGAAAAGTGAGAATTCAAATGTGGAAACTTTTGGAGAGGAATTTGAAATAGAAAGCCAGAAAGTTTTGGATTATGATTCTTTGAATGGACAAAATAAAATAGAGGACTTCACAGAAGTTTATAGTTCTTATCTTGGAAGCAAAATAAATTCTTCGTTTATTGTCGGGACAGAAGGAAGTTTAGAAGCATATACTTATTTGAATGGTGAAAAAGTTGATTTAAATTCATCTTTAACAGTCGGTTCTGAAGATATAATTTTTGTTTATGACGAGGTGATTTATAATTTTGAGCTGGAAAAAGGGAAAAACTTTTATTTTGTATTTTCTCAGGATATTGGAGGTGAAAAATATGTTTATACGAATTAAGAAAAAGGGTGTGAGTCCGATGATTGGTTATGTTCTTTTAGTTACTTTTGTAATTGTTTTAGGTGTTGTGATTTACAATTGGATGAAAACATATATCCCTCAGGAAGATTTGGATTGTCCTGACGGAACATCGCTGTTTATTAAAGATTATTCATGTTCAAATAATTCATTAAATATTACATTAAAAAATAATGGAAAGTTTAGCATAGGAGGATATTTTATTTATGCAACCACAACCCTTGAACAAGAACTTGCGACAAAGGATTTGAGTTTTTACATAACTGAAAATTTTTCACAACTTTCACCGACAGGAGTAAAACTTACAGGAGAATATAATTCTTTAGCACCAAATGAAGAAGAAGTTGATATTTTTGATTTAACAGGTTTGACTGAAACTATTTACACAATTGAAATTGTTCCAATAAGATGGCAAAAAGAAGGACGGATTAATAGGATTGTCAGTTGCAAGAATTCAAAAGTTCGTGAAGTTGTTTCATGCAGTTAAAAACATAGAATTTAAAAATATAAGATGAGTTGTAAAAATATGAAAAAGAGTGTTAGAGGTTTGTCGCCTGTTATTGCAACAGTTTTACTTATTGCAATGGTTATGGTGATTGGATTAATTGTTTTTATGTGGTTTAGGGGTTTGACACAGGAAGCAATAACAAAAGATTTCGGCCAGGGCGCGCAGAACATTCAGCTGGTTTGTGATGATGTTTATTTTTATGCAAGTTATAGTGCGGGAATTTTATCTTTAAGAAACGACGGAAATATTCCAATTTACAACATAAAAGTAAAAGTTTCAGGTGAAGGAAGTTTTACAACAAAAAATTTAGAGGAATTTTCAGATGAATGGGCAAATAATTATGCAACTGGTTTAGATCAGGGACGGGGATTTTCAGATGAAATTACTTTTGATTCCAGTGCAAATGAAATAGTTTTAATTCCTGTTTTGCTTGGAAATACTGAACAAGGAAAAAAGACATATGTTTGTGACGAGAATCTTCATGGTTATAAAATAATTTTGTAAAATGG
>CAYXDU010000024.1:1914-8023 GCA_964463895.1 Candidatus Woesearchaeota archaeon
AGACATATGTTTGTGACGAGAATCTTCATGGTTATAAAATAATTTTGTAAAATGGTTTTAATGAATAAAAGAGGTTTGTCAGGAATTGTTGCGACAGTAATTTTAATTTTACTTGTGATTGTCGCGACGACAGTCGTCTGGACAATGGTTAGCAATCTTATAGAAAAAAAAACAGAAGGTGTAGAGTCATGTTTTGATGTTGGTTTTTCAGAAAAGGTTATATTTAATCAGGATTATACTTGTTTTGATTCTGCAAAAAACGAAACGCAATTTTCAATAAACATTGGAGATATAGATATTGAAAAAGTTCTTGTTTCAATTTCTTATGCAGGAACTTCAAAAAGTTTTACCCTGACAAAAGAAGCGCAAAGTTTGAGTGGCTTGGTTACTTATCCTTCAAGAGGAACTTCTATTGTTATGCCTGACAAGAATTCCGGTTTAACATATATTGCGACGGGAATTACTGAACAGCCAGAATGGATAAAAATTGCACCTTATATTGGTGAAAAACAGTGTGAAGTTTCAGATACAATTTATGAACCAGAAGATTGCGAGTTATTTGGATAATAAAAAAGATTATAAATTGATTTATATTTAAGAATTTATGAAAAGCGGTGAAAGATTATTTTGCAAAAAGCGCAAAGCTCAAATTTGGGTCGAGGATGTACGGAATGCAAAAAACATCTCTACGAGATTTTTTGGTCAACCAAATTCTCGTAAAGCTCAAATTTGGGTTGAGACTGTCATTTACATTTTAATTGCATTTGTTATGATTGGGTTGGTTTTGTCTTTTGTAAAACCAAAAATTGAAGAGCTTCGGGACAAGGCAATTATAGAACAATCAATAGAAATCATGAATAATCTTGATAATATCTTTTCTGAGATACTTATTCCGGGGAATAAAAGAGTTGTAGAGATTGGAATTAAAAAAGGAGAATTTTTAATTGTTGCTTCAGAAGATAGAATTGAATTTGAAATCCAAAGCAGATATGTTTATAGTGAGCCAGGGGAAACAATTTATGTCGGAAATTTAAATGTAACAACAACCGACCTTGGAAAATATGCAAATGTAAAAATTACAAGAGATTATTCAAGTCAATATAATATTACTTACAAAGACAGTGAAGAAACAAAAATAATTACAAAAAGTTCTGTGCCTTACAGATTTGTTATTACAAATGAAGGTGAAGATATTTCAGGAAAAATAAAAATTGACATTGATTTGATGTGATAAAAATGATGCAAAAAGTAAGTATAAAAGATTACCCGCAAGTTGAAATAAATTTGAATCCGACTGTGCCTCCATTAAAAAGTTTTAAAGACAAATCAAAAATTAACATAAGATACTGTCTTATTTCTCCTTTTACTTTTGTACATCTTTATTGGGATGAAAAAATTTATGAATTAGTTTATGAAATTGAAGAACCGATTTTGAATAAAGAAGAAATGAAAAACAGGCAGGAAATAATTACTGCTATGAGAAACATGATTGATTATGAAAATATCGTTGATAAACAACAGACAAAAATGCTGGAGTATATTGACAAGAAATTCAAGATGATTGCTCTGGAGTTGAATATTGAAATGTCTTATGAAAGTTTCAGGAAAATTTATTATTATCTTGTTCGGGATTTTCTGGGACTTAATGAAGTTGAGCCATTGCTTCGGGATTATTTTGTTGAAGATATAGAATGCAATGGACTTAATTCTCCGGTTTATGTTGTTCACAGAATTTACAGAAATATGAAAACAAATCTTGTATTTAAGGACGATGCTGTGCTGGAAAGTTTTGTTGAAAAACTCGCGCAGAGATGCGGAAAATATATTTCATATGCAAGACCGATATTGGACGGAAGTTTGCCGGATGGTTCGCGTGTAAATGCAACTTATACAAAAGATATTACTTCACGAGGGCCAACTTTTACAATCCGTAAATTCACCAAAACGCCCTGGACTCCTCCGCAATTAATTTCGTTCAGAACTTTAAGTCCGGAAATTATGGCATATCTTTGGTTGCTGATTGAGTATAAAATGAATATTTTAATTACAGGCGGAACTTCTTCAGGGAAAACAACTTTGCTTAATGCAATTGCGTTTTTTATTCCACCAGAAGACAGAGTTGTTTCAATTGAAGATACTCTTGAACTGAATTTGCCGAGGGAAAATTGGCTGCCAAGTGTTGTAAGAACTGATACCGGAGTTGGCGGACATGGAGAAATTAGTTTATTTGATTTGCTGAAAAGTTCGTTCAGACAAAATCCGGATTATGTAATTGTTGGTGAAGTAAGAGGTAAAGAAGCATCAGTTTTGTTTCAGGGCATGGCATCAGGACATTCATCAATCAGTACAATTCACGCTGACTCAGTTGATACAGTTATTAAAAGATTGGAAACTCCTCCAATTGAACTTTCACCTACGCTGTTAAATGTTCTGGATTGCGTCTGCATTATGACGCACGCTATTGTTGACAAACAGGAAACAAGAAAACTCAAAGAAGTTGTTGAAATAATTAATGTAACTCCCGACGGTGTTGCACTTACAAATACGCCTTTTATCTGGAATGCTATGGAAGATGAATTTTATTTCAAGAGAAATTCAAAAATATTTGAAAAAATCCGGAAGAGATACGGACTGCAAATAGAAGAACTTGAACTGGAATTTCGGAGAAGAGCTAATTTGCTTTACAAATTATACAGGTCAAAAATTTATGGTTTTGAGGACGTTCAAAAAGTTATTAATGAATATTATAAAAAACCAAAGGAAGTTTTGAGGAAGTTTAATATAGAGTAGAAAACTAAGCAGAAATTAATTCTTTTATTTCTGAATCTTTGCCAAGAACGTTTCTCTTGACTAATTTCCAATCAAGTTTTATTAAATCAATTACAAAAGGATTTTCAAGATTTAATTTATAATAATCAGATTTTCCTATTCTTCTTGTTTTAATCACAATTCCGGATTTAATGAAATTTCCGAAAAAACTTACAATTGAGTTGTAACTGACATTACTTTCCCTTGCTATTTCTGTTACAGGAAAATCAAAAAAATGATTTCCAATAAGAAAATCAAGAACTCTTAATTGAGGGGTGTCTCCGAATTGCATGAGAAAAAAAGTTTTGTTTTGTTTTGTTTTCATTTTAACACTTTAATATTTGTTTCACTTTAACGTTTTTAGCAATGAGTATATCTATTTAAATGTTTCTATACTGAATTATATTTTTCAAAAATAGAAACATTTAAAATATGCAGATTATTGTTTATGAAATGTCTTTGGAAACAGAAAAAGCGCAATTAATATTTACTCTTGCGCGAAGAAAAGGAAATTGGGGTGCAAAATACGACAGATTAGAACATTTCAAGAGATTTCAAAATTTAAAACAAATTGTCAAAGAACTTTCTAAAACCGGTTGGGTTCTTGTAAAAAGCAAACCAAATTATACAGGAATTTCATTAAACTCAAAATACAAAAAAGAAATTCTGGAATTTATTGAAGAACAACTGCCTTATGCAAAAGGGATGATTAAATAATTTTCTAAAAAAGGAAAATCAAAATATTTAATAACGCGAATTACTTTTTTTTTAAATGAAAGATGTGATAAAAGAGGTCAATTTAGATTTACTGAACCAGCTTGTTATGAGTTTAGAACAGGCAGAAATAAAACTTGAGCAGGCATATAAAAGAAAAAAACCAGAGCAGTTTAATGCAATAAAACAATTTATTCTTAAATTAAATAAAAAAATATCAGAGGAAATAGAATGATTTCTAAAGAATTTTCTCAATTAAAAGAATCAATTTTAAAACAGAAAAAAATTGTAAAAGAATTAATTTCTGCAAGAAACCATTATTCCCAGGGAAATGCAGAAGAAAAAAGAATCATCTCCAATCATTTTAAGAATTTAATTAACAAATTAAGAGAAGTGAATAAAGAAGGAATTTCCCATGTTTATAGTGTAAATATTTCCAAGCCATTAAAAAAAGCAAGTGAAATTTCTGTAAAACAAAGTGAAGAAAAACCCCAAAAAATTTATGAAAAAAAACCTTTAATCAAAAAGAAAATTCATCATCAGTTTGAAATTTCCAGACCAATAATTCTTGATAAAAAATATTCCAAAAAAGATATGAAACCAGACAAAATAGAAAGAGAAACATTTAAACGAATAGACAAAGAAAAGGAAAAACTGAAAAAGAAGAAAGTTCAGAAAAAAGAAGAAAGTGTTAATTCTTATGTGAAATTTGCGAATAAATTATTTTCCAATGTTTCAAAGAAACTTGTTGATGACAGAACATTTGATACTCTTGAAAGGGACTTGATTAAAGCGAGCATGAAATTTACTCCGCAGGAATATTTGTCAACGATTTTGCTGAGCTCGATTGTTTCAATTTTTATTGCAAGTTTTATTATGCTGTTTTTCCTTTTTTTTAATATAGGCCCTGATTTACCTATTATAACAAGAACAACAGAAGAATTCGGGACAAGAATACTCAAGGTTTTTTGGCTAATGTTTGTAATTCCCATAGGAACTCTTATTTTGATGTTTTTTTACCCGTCAATTGAAAAAAATTCCTCAGGAAATAAAATGGATCAGGAAATGCCGTTTGCAACAATTCATATGGCTGCGATTTCAGGTTCAATGATTAATCCGACGAAAATATTTGAAATTTTAATTTCAACAAAAGAATATCCAAAACTATCAAAGCAATTTACGAAATTAATTAATGAAATAAATATTTATGGATATGATATTGTAAGTGCCCTGAGAAATGGTGCGTCAAATAGTCCGAGTAAAAAACTTTCTGAATTATATAATGGACTTGCCACAACAATAAATTCCGGAGGTGACTTGCCTGATTTTTTTGAAAAACGTTCTGAATCATTATTGTTTGAATATGGACTTGAAAAAGAAAAAATGACAAAAGCAGCAGAAACATTTATGGATATTTACATAAGTGTTGTAATTGCGGCACCGATGATTTTAATGATTTTGCTTATGATGATGAAAGTTAGCGGGCTCGGTGTTTCTTTAAGCACTCAGATGATTACATTAATAATGATAATTTCAGTTACAGTGATAAATATTGTTTTCCTGTCATTTCTGGAGGTGAAGAAGTAAATTGGAAGAAGAGATAAATTTTCATGCCATTTCAACACAAGGAGGTTTTGAAATAGAAAAATGGAACTAAGAAAGATACATTTAATCGGACTAATTCTTGGAGCAGGAATAATTATTACTTCGATTTTTTTATCCGGAACAAAATTGTTTTTTTTGATTTTAGGAGGAGGAATTTTGATTATTGCTTCACCATTTGTTGTAACAGCAATAAATGAAACGCGAATGGAAAATGAAAAAGAAGAAATGTTTCTTGAATTTACGAGGAATTTGGTGGAGAGTGTTAAAACAGGGACGCCGATTAGTAAAAGCATTATGAATGTCAAAGATAAATCATTTGGAGTTCTTGGAGAAAATGTCAAAAAACTTGCAAACCAGATTTCAATGGGAATTCCAATAAATACTGCACTTCAGACATTTGCAAAAGATGTTAACAACAGAACAGTTTCAAGAACCTTAACTTTAATCAGCCAGGCAGAACGTGCAGGCGGGGATATTGGAGAAATTCTTGAGTCTGTTGCTGAAGCAGTTAGTATGTCCGACCGTTTGAAAAAAGAAAGAAAGGCAGCGATTTCAACTTTAGTTGTTCAGGGTTATATTATCTTTTTTGTTTTTATGATTATTATTTTAATTATGCAGTTTCAAATTTTGCCTTTGGTTTCAGGAATTGCAGATTTAGGTGCATTAACTGAGAGTGGAATTGGAACAACAGGAGGGGGGGAAACAATAAGTGGTGAAGAACTTGCAGGTTCGTTTTTGTATTTGCTTTTGATTCAGGGTTTTTTTACAGGACTGACAATTGGAGAACTTGCTGAAGGAAGTGCAAAGGCAGGAATAAAACATTCTTTTGCATTAATGTTAATTTCATTTTTAATCTCTGCATCAGCAAATGTTTTGTTTGGATAGTTTTATAAATTTCTTATCTGTATTTTTATTATGAAAAAAAGGGGTTTATCGACAATAGTTTCTACATTATTAATTCTATTACTTGTTTTCGTTGCTG
>CAYXDU010000025.1:0-7954 GCA_964463895.1 Candidatus Woesearchaeota archaeon
GGTGTCCGGACCTTCCACAGAAATCAATATCGTTATTTATCGACATTTTGGAATTTAATCCAAGATTTCCGAAGTTAACTGCCTGACTTACAATTAATTTACTGATTTGGAATATTTAAGTGTTTCTGTTATCATTATGGGAAAGTAACAAAAGGAAAAGTTTATATAGTTTTGAATTATTCATTTATTATGGAAAACAAAGGTTCAAATATAAGAAAGTTTAAAGTAGGCGACATAATTGCAAGAGTAGATTTGCCTATACAGAAGCCTATAAAATATTTGGGAATCTCAGATAATAAAATGAAACTTCAATATCTTGAATGGCCAGATAATGATATTGGAGATGGTGGAAAAGTTACTTGGAAGCTTGGGACAAAGGAGAATTATGAAAATGGATGGGAACTATATACAAAACCTATAAGATCTGAAAGTGAACTAAAGGAAGAGAATAGGCAAGCTGTTGAAAAACAAATGCAAGAATACAGAAATAGGGAACATGAAAGGATGATGGACAATTTGAATGCTATTTATGATGCTTCTCTTGGTAAGAGAGATAAACATCTTGAAAATATTTGCCGTAATTATAATCCTAATTAATTTATAATTTTACCAACAGCACAAACTTCTCTTTCAGGATAAACAAAGGATTTTTCTAAAATTTCTAAAACTTTTCCAGAAATTGGGGAATGTAATATTTTTTCTTTTTCTAATATCAAATTTCTAACAACCCCTATAATTTGTCCTTTTTTTACTTTTGAGAAAAGTTTTACTTTTGGAATAAAAATTCCTGATTCAGATGAAACACAAACTTTTCTATCATAATATTTTGTAGGATATTTTTTTGCCTTTCCTTTTACAATTTCTAAATATTTCATAAGATTAAATAATTTGTTTGTACAATTTTCTATATCTTTATTTTCCGAAAATTCCGGCTTGGGGATTTCAACTGTTAAACTGGGTATGTTTAATTTGGAAAGAACACCTCCCAAAGAACCTGAAAAATTCCTTTCGTTTTCAATATTAACTACCCAAACTTGAGAACCTAATAGTTTATGCAATTCTTTATTCTTTTTATCTACTTCTTTTCCAACTTTAAAATAAACATTTACCAAAGGAATTTTTGTATAATAATTGTGGATATCAATAACTAAATCGCTATCTTTTACTAAATTTAACAAACTTAGGGCTAGTTTGTAACTCAAAGTTTTTCCGCTGCTGCCTGGAAAAATCCTATTTAAATCTATATCATCTTCTGGATTTTCCCGATAATATTCTTCAACAGCTAAGAGGTTTGCGAAGGGAACAATTCTCAATGTGCCTTTATTTATCTTTTTAATTTTGTTCATTAATTTGTATATTACTATCTGTGAATTTTTTTCATCACCATGAATTCCTGCAACAATGCTGACTAAAGGTTTTCCAGAACCAATCTCAAAATAATTAATTTCTGTTTTACCAACTTTAATCTTTTTCACTCTTTTGTTTTCCATTAAAATATATTCTGAATAAACTATTTAACTTTTTCTTTCTTTCAATAATTATAAAAATCCTCATTCTTTTATTTTTATAAGATGGTGATAAAATACTTCCTTTCAGGATTATTTGTAAAACTTCTTGCGGGCTTTGACGATACAATGACTCGAATTCCAATCATGTCGAGCATGACAAAGACAAAAAAAGGAAGATATGCATTTGCACTTGGAATTTTAATAGCGATTTTAATTGTAATGTTTGTGGCTTTTACTTTTGCATCCTTAATTAAATCAATTCCTTATATAAATTATATTTCAGCAGGTTTAATTTTTCTTTTAGCAATGTCAATTCAATTCAATTTATTCACAGAAAAGCCAAAAAAGAAAATAAGAAAACAAATTAAACACGTCGAGAGAGTTTCGAAAAAACGTTTTCTAAAATTAATTTTATTCGGTTTTATAACAGCTTTCGCAACAATTCTTGACGACACAATCGCTTACTCCGGCGTTTTCCTCTCGGCAATTCCAAACACCCTTCCAGTGATAATCGGAATTCTCGTCGGAACACTAATTCAATTAACAGTAATAATTTACTTCTCGTCGAAATTCTATAAACTAAAATACAAAAAAGAAATAACTGTTTTTGGTTTGGTCTTGCTTAGTTTGCTGATTGCTCTGAAAATTTTATAAATACTCAAACCTTTTCTAATCCATGGAAGACGCAAATCATTTCCATTCAAAAGAAATCAAAGATTTGTTTAAAGAATTTCAAACATCTGAAAAAGGATTAAGTTCTGAAGAAACATCAAAGAGATTAAAACAACAGGGATTAAATCAGATTTCCAAGGAAAAGAAAACTCCTTTAATTTTCCGTCTATTAAAACAATTTCATAGCCCTTTAACTTATATTCTTTTGATTGCAATGATAATTTCTTTTGTCTTCAATCATTTGGTTGACGCTTATGTAATTATAGCGGTTATTTTAATTAATGTTTCAATAAGTTTTATTCAGGAAAGAAAAGCAGAGCGTGCAATTGAGGCATTGGAAAAATTAATTATTTCATATGCAAAAGTTTTGCGTAATGGCGAGGAGATAAAAATCCCGTCCCAAAATTTAGTTGAAGGGGATATAATTATTTTAGAAGAAGGTGACAAAGTGCCTGCTGACGCAAGATTAATTGAAATAAAAAATTTCAGAACCCAGGAATCTTCTTTAACAGGCGAATCATTTCCCGAAGAGAAAACATTAAAAATTTTAGATAAATCAATCCCTCTTCCGGATAGAATAAATATGGTTTTTATGAGCACCCTTGTTGTTTCAGGTTATGCAAAGGCATTGGTTGTTTCAACAGGAAACCGAACGCAAATCGGACAGGTTGCAGAATCAATTCAGGAAATTGCCCAGCCAAAAATGCATTTCAATAAAAAAGTTTCACAACTTGCATATCAAATGGGGATTTTCGCAATTATCGGGGCCCTGTTAACTTTTTTAATTGGTTTTTTTATCAGAGGACTTGAATTTTTTGAAATCTTTTTATTCACTATTGCTTCTTTGGTTTCAGGAATTCCAGAAGGACTTCCGGCTGTTTTAATAATTGTCCTCGCTGTTGGTGCAAACAGAATGGCAAAAAGAAATGCAGTTATTCGCCATTTGCCTGCAGTAGAAACTTTGGGCGTGGCAACAGTAATTGCAACAGATAAAACAGGCACCTTGACGCAAAATTCAATCACCGTCGAGGAAATAATAACTTCAGAAGGGAATTTTTCAGTAACAGGAAATGGATGGGAACCTTTAGGAAAATTTTTCCAAAATAAATCCGCAATAAATCCGCAAAAATTTTCTTCATTAAAAAAATTATTTGAAATTTCAGAATTTTGCAACAAGGGAAAACTCTTAAGAAAAAATTCAGAATATGAAATAATTGGAGACCCTACAGAAGTTTCTCTTTTGGTTTTAAGCAAAAAATCAGGATTAGATAAAAAAGATTTCAAAACAAAAATAATAGATGATTTAGCATTCAGTTCAGAATTAAAATTCAGAGCAACACTTGTTGAAAATCAAAACAAACAGGTTTTTTCATTAGGTGCATTTGAGAAAATTCTTAATAAATCAAATTATATTTTTAAAGACAACAAAAAAATTCATTTAACTTCTGAAATAAAAAAAGATTTTTTAAAACAGGCAGAGCAATTAGCAAAAAAAGGAATGAGGGTTTTGGCTTTAGGATATAAAGATGTTAATTCAAATACAACTTCAGTTTCAAAAGAACTTGTCAATAATTTGGTTTTTGTCGGAATTGTCGGAATGAAAGATCCTCCCCGGAAAAACATAAAAGAATCAATAAATAAAGCAAGAAAAGCAGGAATAAGAATTATTATGAAAACAGGAGACCATAAAGAAACTGCTTTGGCAATTGCAAAAGAAATCGGTTTGGCGTCGGGGAAAACAGAAGTTCTGACTGAAAATGATTTGCAAAAATTAAATGCAGAGGAATTTAAACAAGCAGTAAAAAGAGTTGATATTTTTGCAAGAGTAACTCCAAAAACAAAAGCAAAAATTGTTCAGACGCTGCAGGAACAGGGTGAAATTGTTGCAATGACCGGCGACGGAGTTAATGATGCTCCTGCTTTAAAGCGTTCTGATATTGGAATTGCAATGGGAATAATTGGAACAGATGTTGCAAGAGAATCTGCAGAAATTGTTTTAGCCGACGACAATTTCATTTCAATAGTTAATGCAATAGAAGAAGGAAGAATTGTTTTTCAAAACGTCCGGCAGACAAGTTTCTTCCTTGTAACAACAAATGTCGCAGAAGACATTACAATTATATCTTCTTTGTCCTTGGGAATGCCTCTTCCAATGCTTCCAATCCAGTTGCTTTATTTGAATTTAGTTACAGATACTTTTAATGGAATTGGTTTGGCAATGGAGCCGGGGCATCATGATGTTTTGAATAAACCTCCAAGAAATAAAAAAGAAAAAATTCTCAACAAAGAATTAATAGGATTTTTATTAATCATGGGAGGACTTATGGTTATTGGAACAATTCCTTTATTCAAGCATTTTCTTTCACACAGCGTCGACAAAGCAAGAACAGTTGCTTTCACAGCAATGTCCATGTTTCAGTTATTCAATGTATTTAATATGCGTTCATTGCACAAATCAATTTTCAAAATAAAATTATTTTCAAATAAATACTTAATTGGAGGTTTGCTAGCATCGTTTTTATTATTGCTTGTAGTAATTTACACTCCTTTAGCAAACATCTTTAATTTTGTTCCATTAAATCTAAAAGAATTTTTATTAATTGTTTTAATTTCAAGTTCAGTCCTTTTTGTTGGAGAGATTTACAAATTAATTGTTCATAAGGAATAATTGTAAAAATTTAAAAACAAAATTTAATTAAGTTAGATATGAAAAAGAAGTGTAAAATTAATTGGAAAATTCTAATAATTGCTTTGTTTGTTGTTTATGCAATTGGATTTTTAGGAAGTTTGTTTAATACTTCTTCAAATTGGTATGAATCTCCATCAATAACTCCACCAAATTTTGTTTTTCCAATTGTCTGGAATATTTTATTCTTCCTGATTGCACTTTCATTTTATTTTGCATTTGTAAATTTGAAAAAGAAAAGCAAAAATTCTAAAAAGCAAAAAAAGGTTTTAATTTTAATTTTTGGAATTAATTTAATTCTGAATTTTCTTTGGGGTGTTTTATTTTTCGGTTTAAAGAATCCAACTCTTGCATTTGTTGATTTAATTTTGCTTTGGATTTCAATTGGAGCAATTTTTATTAAAACTTGGAAAATAAAAAAATTATCTTCTTGGCTAATTCTTCCTTATTGGCTTTGGGTTTCTTTTGCAGGAATTTTGAATTGGTTGATTGCTTTTTGAGACAGGAATTTGTTTTCATTTAAGAGAGGTAACAAAATAGAAACATTTATATAGTTTAGATTTCTAGAAAAACTATCTAAGTAATCACATTAAGAAGTGATGAAAGGAGGTAAAATTAAGATGAGTAAGGGAAAAGAAATAGAATTAATGTACACTGGAAAAGAAGGGCATTTTAATGCTATAAAAATATGCATTCCTCGAAAAATGCGAGCTGAAGGACTTTTGGATTTGATAGATGCAGATAAACTTACTGAGTATGATCATAGTTATAAAACCGATGAAGACTATGGAAGCTCTGGAAATCTTAAAAATGGTAAAACCTACGCAATACAATCAAGAAACATTGATAGAACTATAGAAGCATTAGATGAATACTTAAAGCATTATAAGTTGTTTTATAATTTAACAAACTTTTAATTTTAGAATCATCTATCTGTGAAATTCTTTTTTTAATTTTACATTTGGCTTATTGTAAGCAACACAAAACTCCACCAACTTAAAAAACTAATAACTAACGCAAACCCAATTTTAATCTGCAAATTTCTCGGCAACAATTTCTTAACACCAATTCTTTTATCCAACGCAGGACTAATCACAAAAGATAAAAACGCACCGTTCAAAATCATAATTCCTAAAAGAATTGTTTTCAAAATTTCAACAAAACCAAAAACAAAATCTTTTTGGAATAAAATTAAAATCCAAGTCGCTAAAACAATAATTGTGCTAATCCAAATCAAAGGTTTCGTCGTGTGATGCGCTGAAATCGTCTCCTGCGTTTTCTTAACATCTTTTCGGGAGAAAAATCCCATCGTGTCAATAACCGAAACTGCTCCAAGCCAGATTATAATTCCAACAAAATGAAAAAACATTAACCAATCTAAATTTTGCAAAATTGATTTTAACATTTCAACACAAATAAAATAAACTTTTTAGATTTTTTCAAAAAACTCAAAATTTATATACTATAAAATATATGTTTTAGTATACATTTATTAAACCAAATGTTGAAAGGAGGTGAAAAATGGCAAAATTAACTGCATGGCTGGTGACTCTCGTGGGTCTATTGCTAATTTTAAATTTAATACCCAAAGTTTCAAACGCACTATTTATGACTAAATGGATGGGGGTTGTAATTGCATTAGCTGTTTTGGCTATTGGTATTGGCAAATTAGTTAGAAATTATAATAAATAATTTCTAACTTGTAAAATTTATTTTTATTTTTAATCTGTTTTCTTTCGTTTGACCACGCTTGGGCGAACGATGTGAAAATCTCGTAGAGTGTTTTCGCATTTTAATTTTGAATTTATAGCTTTGCATATGGGATTTATCACAATAAAATTTATATATAGGATAAAAGTGGGAGAATTATGGAGTACGAAGAATTTGAATTAGGTATAAAGAAAATTAATGAAATAAGATCTTATCTTATAAAAAATGAGAAGAAAAATAAAAACCTAGCTTGGATGGGTGTTTGTGAAAAATCTTCTTCAGTTCCAGGAAATACCTATTATCTATATGAAAACTTAGGTTTAATTATTCACAATCAAAACATTAATATTTATGGAAAAAATAAAAGAATAATTAACAAAAAAATTTCAAAATTAATAAAATTAAGTGAAGGTTATTAATCAAAAATCACATTCAATAATCCTCCAGTTAATTTATTAAACCACTCTTTCTTTGTTTTCCTATGACTTTAACTCCATGGATAATAATTTCAATCGCAGTTTTATTATTGCTCTTCGCACTTGTTTTTATCTTTTTAATAAACAGGAAAAAATTTCCAAGAAGAGAACCTGATTATTATGTATGGTTTTGGATTGGAATTGTCTGGATAATTATTGGAATACCTCTTGTAATATCTGAAAATAATTTTGGAATTTTTGCAATAGGAATTCTTTTTACAATCCTTGGATTAGTTCATAAAAAAGAATGGAAAAAGAATCACATTAAATACAAAGATTTAACACCTCTTGAAAAAAAGATTAAGTTTTGGGTAATGCTTATTTTAGGAATTTTTATTCTTGCATTTGTTAGTTGGTTTTTGATTTTTGTATAATTGAGATGTTAGGGTTATTGAGGTTGTTAAGTTAAGAAATTATTTTTCATCTTCTTTCATGATGGTTCCTATTAAGATAAGAAACGCTCCAACAAATAGAACTATATAATAAGATAATTCCAAAATACTTCATTTAAATGCACTCCCAACCAAAAGTGCGATTCCTATATCTCTTGTTATCTCTCCAATTATTCTTCTTGCTTTGCCGTGAACAATTCTATAATAAAATACAAACAAAGAAAGAACTAATACCAGAAGTAGAATGATAATCCCCCAAATCAATATTGCCCAAATTTTGTATAGTTCAAACATAAATAAATTTTATTTTTAGAATTTATAAAAATTATTGCACTAAAAAATTATCAATCAATAAGTAGCAGAAATCCCTCAATAACTGTCCAGTCCATAAATGTCCTGTCCAGAAATCCCAAATGAACGCTTTCAAAAATTCTCAATAAATACATATGAGGCTCTTAGTAGCTATATACTGAAATTCTCGGCGAACCTCGAACATTACATAATAGCTCT
>CAYXDU010000026.1:0-7778 GCA_964463895.1 Candidatus Woesearchaeota archaeon
AATGATTAAAACAGGGAACATCCAGTTTGTTTTTACTTTTATTTGCATTTCTGCACTGGGATTTATTTCCTGATTCCATGTGTAATAAACTGCAAATCCCTGTCTGTCCACGATGTCAGGTTCGGAATTGAAAGTTGTGAATAATCTCGAGAAGACATTTTTTTTAATTACAGTTTCTGTATTGGAAATTGTATTTCCTTCATTTGTTTTTGTTATTATTTTTGTGTTTACCAAGAAACCATATTCTTTTGAAGTTTCAATGAGGATATTTTTTTCTACAAATCTTATTGGAGTTTCAATTTCTGCTTTTGAGTTTTCAATCTCAACTTTTGCTGTCATTGTGTAATATCCGGCTAAAAGTTTTTTGTAATCATTTTTATCTAATTCAACTGTGTATTCTTTTTTTTGATTTGGTTCAAGAGTTATTGTATCTTCTAAGTTGAAAAATGGTGAAGAGAATTTTACTTTAAGGTTTTCAAATTTGAAATTTACTTTACTATGGATGTAGATTGTCATTTCTTCAGCGTCGGTGTTTACATCACTTGCACCAATTTCAAATGCATCTTCTAATTTAACGGCATTTACAATTAATTTTTGTGTTAATGTTGAATCATCTTTTTGACTTCTAATATAATATTCAAATGTCTGGTGTCCTGTTGTTTTGAGATTTTCAGGAGGATAAACTTCAATTGTTATATCTTTTGTTTCGTCCTTGTTAATTTGGATTGTTTCTTTTGGAGAAAAATTTACTGTATAATATGTGTAGAAAACCAGATTGTCTGCATCTCCGTTGTTTTTTATTTGAATGTCAAAAGTTGCTGGCTTGTTTAAGTCAAGGATTACAACTTCATTTGCACTTATTTTTTTCACATCAATATTCAAAGCAAATATTGTCGGCAGAAGTATTGTAATTAAAATTAATATTGGAATTATTTTTTTCATGTTTAAGCATAGAAGATTTTCTATTTAAGGATTTCGGTATTATCTCTTTCCTGTTATGTCTAAAAATGCTTTTGCCTGTGAAAGAAATTCGTCGCAGATTTCTGCAATTTTGCCTTCATATTCATCCACCCTTGAAGGAATTATCCATTTTTCATAAATGCTTCTCATGAATTTTTGCGTTGCGCTTTTTTCAAACTTGCCTTCATAGTCCCTTACCAAAGTTCCTTTTATTTTTACTTCAACTGAACCCTTGTTCATTTTTACTTTTGTTCCATTTTTTACTAACTCTACATCTTTTAATTCAATTATTTTAAATTCAACCTTGATTTCAAATTTGAAATAATCTGTAACTTTTAAGAAACCTTTCCATTCAATGTTAATATCTTTTGAGTCGCCTTTTATTTTTTCTTTGTAAGCAGTTTCTGTTAATGTGAAATTTTTTTCTTCTGAAAGCCAGAGATAATCAAATTTGTAAAATGCCGGAAAGTCCAGAATTCCGTCGTATTTCATCTTACTTGAGAATATGTCTTCTTTTTCAGCCATTTTATTTTTCCTCTTTTAATTGGTTGGGATTTTTTATTTAAATATTCTTCTATTTTTAGTTAAGAAAGTTTTATAAATGAATTTTATTGATAATTACCATGACAAATGGAAAACTTGTTCAGTTTAGACGAGGACGGCATAGAATTCATGAAAGGCATTTTTTAATTGAAATAGACGGAGTTTCTTCAAAAGAAGAGGCAGGGAAATTTGTTGGCAAGAGTGTTTCTTGGAAAAGTCCTGCTGGGAAAATTATTAAAGGCAAGATTGCAGATGTTCATGGAAATAAAGGAGTTGTTCGGGCGATTTTTGAAAGTGGTTTGCCAGGGCAGGCGATTACGACAGAGGTTGAGATAAAGTAAATGGCATCATTAACTGAAATTAAAATTTCGTTTGAATGCTTCCATTCAAGCGCGGAGACAGAATGGCATCATTAAGAAAAGCAAGTGCATATTCAAAACGGAAAGTTGTTCCTTATACTCGTGTGGGAAAGAGGAGACAGGATTCTTATGTGAAGACGGTTCCACCGCAGAAGATTGTGAAGTTTGTTATGGGAAATGAGAAACTTGCCAATGCAGGTAAGTTGCCTTATGTTTTGACTGTTGTGTCGACGGAAAATGTTCAGATTCGGCATAATGCTCTTGAAGCGTGTCGTCAGTATATTAACAAGAAATTGGATAAAGAACTTTCCGGGCAGTATGTTTTTCGGGTTGTGCCGTTTCCGCATCATATTCAGAGAGAGAATAAGATGCTTACTGGTGCCGGTGCTGATAGAATGCAGACAGGAATGCAGTTGGCTTTTGGAAAGTCAATGGGAAAGGCAGCAATTATGAAACCGGGTTCTAAGATTTTTATTTTTGCTTTACCGACGCAAAAATCAGTTGCTTTTGCGAGAAGTGTAGTAAGAGAAGTTAAATCCAAACTTCCCTGCAAGGTAAGAGTTGACGAAATCAACTCCGCTTCGCGATGAGACTCTCCATTTGAATAAGGAAATCTCATAAAGAGTTGACGAAGTGAAGCAAAATCCTAAGAAAGCTTAATCTGTTACTTTCTTCAAATGGTAACAACCGAAAGATTTAAATAGTTGGAAGATATAGAAATAACATGGAAAATAAAAAAAGATATAATGAAATGAGCAAGTTAGGTTTTCAAGGCCTTTCTAATTGGGTTTTGAAAAATCGTGTTGCAAACTTTATTGAAAATGGAGCAAGTGCTATAAGTGTAAGAATTCCGAAGAAAAATGGATATGTTTACAGCGAGGCTGATATCTTAAGAGATGAAATTATTTCTAAAATTAAAACTGCAAGAAATTATGAAGATTTAGACAATATTGGAAGAAAATTAAATTACGCAATTGATAATGGAATCTATGAAGTTGGTATTGCAAACCTTCAAGCAGAAGCATCAAAAAAAATGATAGCAATTTACAATAAATTGGGAGAATATTCAGGAGAATAAAATGGCAGAAAAAGAAAAACTACAGGAAGATATTAAGAAAGAGAAAGAAAGAGAAGTTGCTTTGAAAAATCTTAAGGCAGGTTTGGTTGATGTTGGAGCAAGTTATTTTGTACATAAGTCAGAAGATTATGGTAAAGCTGATAATTCTGCAATGGAGAATTACAAATATTTTCCTGCATTTAATTCTGGAATAAAATCTTATGATGAAAATGGCGATGAATATGATGTCTTACAAAATTCTGTTTTGGCTTCAAGAGAAGAAGATTCAAGATATAGTGGAAATGTTTCTGAACTTAAAATAATGAAAGATTGTGCTGCAATAATTGGAGAATCTCTTAATTCAATTAAAGTAAGCGACCTTGTTAGTTTAATGGGTGCTGACATGAAACTTAAAGATAAATTCAAAAATGCTTATGTAAGTGATATTGCTCCTAAGAAAATGTCTAAGGAAGAATATAATAAATTGCATGATGAACAAAAGAAAGCAATGAAAGCTTCACTTGAAGTTTATCAAAATTTAATCGAGAGTTATCAAACTTATCTTGTTAGAACAAAAGTTTCAGAAGCAATGGCTGAAAGTGCTAAAGAAATTCCAAAAGGTTTAGAAGCAATTTTAGCTGAACCAGAAAAACCAAAAGAGGAATAAAATGGCAAGAAAAGGCACAGTTAATACAAGAAATTTTGCAGATTATTTTATTAATTTTTTTGGATGGAATTCTAAATTTCCTTTAAATTCAAAAGCAGATATTAATTTAGCAACCAAAACAATTGCATATCAAAGTGATGATATTAAAAATAATCCTGCAGTCAAGAGAATGTTTAATTATCTTGTTAGAGAAGCAGGAGACGATAATAAAAAATTAAGGGAAATGAATGATTCTACAAGATATATCTTGAGATTTCCAAAATTGAAAGGAGCTATTCTTGAAAATTTTTTTGAATATAAAAAAATTTAAAATGGCAGACGAGGTTGAGGATTCTTATAACAGTACAAAATATTTTTTTGTGAGTGGAATTGAAGATTTTAATGATTTTCGAAAAAAAATTTCTGAAAAATTTATTCCTCTAAAAATTGGCGGAGAAAATGGAATTTATTCTGTTGGAAAATCTTTTGTAATGCCTATGAATTCTCATAAAGCAATTCTTATTAAGAATTATACAGAAGGTTTGGATGATTATATTAAAAAAGAATTTAATGTTAAACTTTCTTAATTACATAACAATTTCTTTAACTAATCTTATCATTGTGTCTAAGAATTCCTCGGCTTTTGCCTGCCATTCATCAATTTCAACGCCCTTTAAATCAGAAATTTCTTTGTGAGAGATTTTTTTATGAAGGACAGTTATGTCACGCATCCATTCTGCGTATTTCATTTTTAATTTGTTTTTTATTACAAAATTTTCTTTTAGAAAACCCGGAACATGTTCGGGCGACGGTGGTGAAACATGCGCTGCAATTAATGCTGCATGGGCTGAATCAACCATTGACCAATAAATTCCGTCAATTGCACTGAGTTCTGCTGATTTGCTTCTTGCAATGTGCATTGGTGCTCTTTGCAAACATGAATAAATTGCTTCAGGAGTTGAATGGATTTTTCCCTGAATTAACAATGATTTCAAAGGATTGAAAAAACCTCCAATATCTACCATTGCTTCGCCGTATCGCAGAATATTTATTACCAAAGGGTCGCCCCGCATTAAGTCCTCCCACCAAGTTGAAAGTTTTATTGTATTAATATGTAAAGACCTTTTGTAAGGATTTTTTTGAATTATTTTTTCAAGTTCTTCTCTGTACCATGCAATTAATTCCTGGTCCCATTTTATTGAAGCGTCGTCGATAATTATTACAATGTCAATATCTGAACCAACTGTCTGGTCTTTTTTTGCTGTTGAGCCGAACAAAACAATTGATTTTATTATTTTATTAAACTGCTCTGAAACTTTTATAGCAAAATCCATTGCAATTTCGTTTTCAGTTTTCAAGTTCATTGTTTTTGGAAGTTTTACTTTTGAAGATTTCTTTTTTGAAGTTTTTTTAGAAACTTTTTTTTCACTCTTTTTTTTAGAAGATTTTTTTGTCACCATCTTTCTTTAATGAATATATTTATGTTTTTAAGTTTTCTCATTCCATTCCTTTACCAGACATTCGACTTCCCTGTGCTTGTGTTGAACCTCCGAGTTCTGTTGGAAGTTGTGAAAAGTAAGTCCCCCACGTATTGTAATTTTGTCCTGGAAGCCAGTTTCCTTCTAATCCTGAATTATAACCTTGGTAAAAACCAGGAGTTTGATTCCAATAGGGTGTTTGACCATTTGCATAAATTGGAACTCCCAGACCTTCTAAGGATGGAATAATAGGGTTCATCTGTTGTTGCCACCAATCACCTGCTTCAATAAGTTTCTTGGCTTCAAAACCTTCTTTGCCAAGTTTTTTCATAATTTCTTTGAAAGGAACATTTCCCATTCCCATTGGAAGCTCTGTGTGTTCTAAACCAAAATTATCAGAAAGATGAACATGTTTTAAGTAAGGTTTTATTTTTGCAGATTCTTTTATAATTTCTTCTTTTCCAAAACCCTGCTTTCTTAGCATATTAATATGCCCAACATCCCATGTTGCACCGATTAATTTTTCAGCGATTTGTTTTGCTTGTTTTTCAGTTATGTTTTTTTCTTTTACAAGTTTGTCCACGAAAACTTTTCTTGAACTTTCAATTACATTTTTTAAGTCCTCACCTGTTGCAAGTGCGTGTCCGACTGGAGGGTTTTCTATTGAAATTATTGGAGCTTTATCTTTGAATTTATTATAAGCAGCAAATGCAGCATTGCCGAAAGTTTGTGCAGCTTTTTCTGTTGCGAAGTCCTCTATTGGAACAAGCATTTGCGGTGTAACTTCTTTTAATCCAAAAATAAGATTTTGAACAGCCCGTGACTGCCCAATTGGAGTAGAATCTTTGTTTAATTGTTCCTGGAAGTTTTTAGATAATTCATTTAATCTTCTTTTATCTTTATCATCGCCGTATTTGTATGCTTTATGAAATAATGATTCAACATGTTGTTCTGTGTCTTTGAGATAAGTTGTTGCGTTTCTTAAATGAGTATAAACATCCTGCTGAGTGGGAGTCAAATCTTTGAATTTTACATTTCCTTCTTGCAAATCTTTCCATAAATGCTGGATTTGAGTGTAATTATTTTTTAGAATTTCATCTGCTCTTTCTTTGTTAAAAATTAATTGATTTATAGATTCATCCCATTGGGTGTGATTGTGAGAATGCAATCTTGATTCAGGTGTTGAAATTTTTCCTTTATCTAATGGAATTGTTTCATAATATTTTTCAGGTTCTTTTATTATTTGTTCTTTTTTAATTAAACCTTTTTTTAATTGTTCTTCCACGCCTGGTTTTAAATCTTTCATATCTGGATAAAATAAAGTTTCTTCTTTTATTGGAACCATTCTTCCGCTTTCCTGGTCAACTGCAATCATTCTTTGGAACTTTCGTGTTTTTTCATCTCCAATGACTTTCCAGTCGCTTCCGGGAATTCCTTCTGTTGTGTGAAATGTTACATTTACATTTCCTTCTGGATTTACTAAATGACTTTTTTCAAGAGTGTTTATTATAATATCTTCAGAATGTTTTCTGTTTAATTCATCGTAGCCCTGTTGGTTTATTCCGACGGTGTCAACAACCGGACCGTGAACAGAAATATCAATTCCGGTTAATTTGCTTATTCTGTTTATGTCTTCAAGTTGCTGTTTTGAAACAAGTTCGACGATTTTTGGGCTGATTAAAGTTAAGTCAACTTCTTTTAAACCAGAAGATAATTTGTCAGAAACTTCTTTAATTTGATTTGCTGTTTGAGGATTTGTGCTGATTCCTATTTTTCCAAAATCAACACGATAACCAGTAAAATTATTAGAATATGCTTTATTTGGGTCAAGAGTTGAATATCCTCCCTGATAAATGTTGTTTATTTTGTAATCAGCCAATTTAACCACCTCAATAATTTATAGTAAAATGAATTTATTAATTTAATGGTTTATTAGATGCACTCATTTCATTTGTGATTAATACTCGCTCGGAATTTGGCTTCGCTGAAATTCCTCGCTAAATAAAAATGATAGTGTAATAAAAATTTTCAAATCGTTTGTTCAACTGATTTTTTAATGATAAAATGAAAACCAAAAATTATTCATGTGAATAATATTCTCTTTTTGCTTCTGTTATGAAAATCCCTTTTTCTTTTTTTTCTTTTTGAAGTTCTTCTGTTCTTTGAGGTGTTGTGTAAATTTTGTAATGTGATTCTTCTTTCATTTTTCTTCCTGATTCTGACTGAACAAATCCTGCCTGACGATTTTGAAAAGGTTTTGAAGCTAGATTTTTTATTTCATCCTGACGCATTATTTTTGCTCCCTGAAGATTTTCATAATGCTGATAAACTCCCTGCTGTTTTTCTTTTTGTTCGTTTTTTGCAATGTATTCAAAATCAGATTTTTCTTCTCTGGAATTTTTATTTTCTGGTTTTGATGTTTCCTGTTCTAAATTTAATTCAAGAGGATTTGAAATTTCCTGAAAAGTATTTCCCTTATCTAATGTCACTGATGAATTTCTGTTTAAAAAATTAAGAAAATTTCTTGTTCGGGATTCTGTGAATTCAGGAATTATGTCTTTTGATTTTTTTTCTTTTGGAACCTCTTTTTTTATTTCCTTGACTTTTTCTTCAAGTGAAACTTTTTCTTCTTTAGATTCTTTTTCAGTTTTTTCTTTTGTATTTTTTTTGTCTTTTTTAGAATTCTCTTTTTTTGGCATAGTTTATTGTGGAAAAAGGATTATATTAATTTTTTG
>CAYXDU010000027.1:0-3906 GCA_964463895.1 Candidatus Woesearchaeota archaeon
CAAGGATTACACATAAACACAAACTTTAGTTTGAAAAACAGGTATGAATAAAATGGAACCGAATTATGTAAATTACAGATGCGAAAATTCTGCTAAAGATGGAATTTATTATAAGCAGTTTTCAAGAAAAATATCAAAAAGATTTGAAGCAAACAAAAGCAATCAATATGATATCATGATTGAAAAACCAGAAATTAAAGTTCCTCCATTTGGAGAGCGTGTTCCAAAAGAACAAATGTTAACTTTGAATCATCTCTTAATGGAAAGTTTTGAGTTATTAAAAAATAAATTGAAAAAACAAAATAATTAAAATGAATACACTCAAAATTAAAATTTTGGTGAGGTCCTCGGGCAAAAGCCCTGCGGATTCACTTTGCAAGCAAAATGAATAAACCAGTGAAGAAAAAAATCGGAGAAATAAAGTTTAGTTTAATTAGTCCGGAAATTATTAAGAAACTCAGTTCTGCAAAAATTGTGACTCCAGAACTTTATGATATTGATGGTTATCCTGTTGACGGTGGTTTGATGGATTTGCGTTTGGGTGCTGTTGACCCAGGAGTCAGATGCCGGACATGCGGTGGAAGAATCAAAGAATGTCTTGGACACCCAGGAAGTATTGATTTAGCAAGACCAATAATTCATCTGAAATATGTTCCTTTAATTGAAATGGCTTTGAGATGTTTTTGTCAGGACTGCGGAAAGTTGCTGTTGAATGATAAAGATTTGGAAAAATATTCTCCAAGCCAAAGAGCAAAAAAAGCAAAGGACTCAAAAAAATGTCCGCATTGTCAGGCGCCTCAGGAAAAAATGAAACTTGATAAGCCAACAAGTTTTTACAAAGGCAAGACAAGAATTTTTCCAACAGAAGTTCGTGAAATGCTTTCAAATATTCCCGACGATGAATTGAAAAAAATTGGTGTGAATCCAAAAACATCAAGACCAGAATGGGCTATTTTAACAATGCTTTTAGTTCCTCCGGTTACTGTTCGTCCGTCGATAATTTTAGAATCAGGTGAAAGAAGCGAAGATGATTTGACACATAAACTTTCAGATATTATTCGTGCTAATCAGCGACTTTGGGAAAATTTAAATGCAGGTGCGCCAGAAGTTATTATTGAAGATTTGTGGGATTTGCTTCAGTATCACATTACAACATTTTTTGACAACACAGTTTCAAGAGTGCCTCCGGCAAGACATCGTTCAGGACAGCCATTGAAAACAATTACTGAAAGAATCAAAGGTAAAGAAGGAAGAATTCGAAAAAACATGGCTGGTAAAAGAGTTAATTATTCCGGTAGAACAGTCATTTCACCTGACCCTTATATGGAAATTAATGAAGTTGGTGTCCCTTATGAAATTGCAAAAGTTGTGACAGTTGCTGAGACAGTTACTGATTTGAATATGAAAAAACTTAAAGAATTAATTAAGAGAGGAGAGAAATATCCCGGGGCAAGTTACATTATAAGACCTGACGGTAAAAGGAAGAAAATTACAGAAGATTTGAAAGAAGAAATAATTGCTGAACTGAATGTTGGTTATAAAGTTGAGAGGCATTTGCAGAATGGAGACATTGTTTTGTTTAACAGACATCCTTCTCTTCATCGTGGAAGTTTAATGGCGCATTTTGTTAAAGTCCTTCCAGGCAGAACATTCAGAGTCCATCCTGCTTCATGTGCTCCTTATGCTGCAGATTTTGATGGTGATGAAATGAATATTCACAGTCCGCAAAATGAAGAAGCGCGTGCTGAAGCAAAAATTTTATTAGATGTTAAAAGAAATATAATTTCTCCAAAAAATAACACAAACCTTGTGGGCGCAGGAGATGATTCCATAACAGGAAATTATCTTTTAGGAAAAGATGTTTTGTCTTCGGAAGATGCTAATCAATTATTATTTAGTTCAGAAATTAATGCAAAGGTATCAAAGAAATCTGCAGATGGTTTTGAAATTTTCTCTAAAATTTTCCCAAAGAATATTAATTTTTCAAACGATTCATTGAAAATAAAAGACGGGGAAGTTGTTAAAGGTGTTATTGACAAGACAACTTTTGGAGACGAGGACGGAGAATTAGTTAAAGAACTTGACAGAACTGTTGGTCGTGAAGAAACATTCAAAATTTTGAAGAGAGCATTTAATCTTGGTAAAAATTATTTAACAAACAGAGGATTTTCAATTGCAGTTAATGATTTTGATTTAAGTAAGGATTTGCTTAAGCAAGGTGAGGATTTAATTTTAAAAGCAGAGAAAAAGACTCAGGAAATAATTGATTCATATTACAATGGAACTATTGAGCAGGTTCCTGGTAAGACATTAGAAGAGTCAAGAGAAATAAGAATACTCCAGACTTTGAATGATGTGAGAACAAAAATTGGCGCAATTGTTAAAAAAGAATTTCCTGAAAAAAATCCTGCAAGTGCAATGATAAAATCAGGAAGTAAAGGTAATGCTATGCAAATTACTCAAATGGCTTCTTCTGTCGGACAGCAGGCGTTTATGGGTGGCAGAGTTAATATTGGTTATAATAACAGAACACTTTCATTTTTCAAGCAAGATGATTTGTCCCCAAAAGCAAGAGGGTTTATCAGAAGTTCTTTTATCCGGGGTTTGAGACCAGATGAATTCTTTTTTCAGGCAATTACAGGAAGAGATGCGCTTATGGATACTGGGTTGAGGACGCCGAAGTCAGGTTATCTTTACAGACGGTTGGCAAGTGCATTACAGGATATTCGTGTTGAATATGATAAGACAGTTCGTGACAGCAATAATAATATTATTCAGTTCAAGTTTGGCGACGATGGTTTGGAAGTTACTAATTTGCATAAAAAAACAGAGATTGAATCTGGTGAGGCAATTGGAATTGTAACTGCACAGTCATTTGGTGAAAGTTCAACACAGATGGTTTTGAATACTTTCCATATGGCAGGTGTTGCAGAAATGCAGGTTACAACTGGTTTGCCTAGATTAATTGAAATTTTTGATGCGCGAAAAACTCCTTCATCTCCGAAGATGGAAATTTATTTGAATAAAGAATATAACGACGAAAAAGGTGCGAGAACTGTTGCTGAAAAAATCAAAGAAGTTAAACTTAAAGAAATTTCATCTGAAATAAATCTTGATTTTGGAAACAAGAATATTGAAATTAAAATTGACAAAGAAAGTTTAAGAAGAACGCATGTTGGTTTGAAAAAAATCGTTGACAGATTAAAAGATCTGGGTTACAAAGTTCGTGAAAAAAATGATGCGATTTCGTTGAATGCTGAGGATATGAATTTCAGAGAGATTTACAAACTTAAAGAAAAATTAAAGAATACAATTATTTCAGGAGTTAAAGGTGTTGAGCAGATTTTAGTTGTGAAGAGAGAGAGGGATTATGTTATTGTTACTTTGGGAACTAATTTGAAAGATGTTCTTGAGTTAAAAGAAGTTAATGGTGAAAGATGTATTTCAAATGATTTTTATGAAGTTGCAGAAATTTTTGGAATTGAGGCAGCGCGGGAACTTTTGATTCAGGAAATTAAAGAAGTTTTGAGAACTCAGGGTTTGGATATTGATATTAGGCATTTAAAATTAGTTGCCGACGCTATGACAAATACTGGTGAAGTTAAAGGCGTTACAAGAATGGGAATTATTGCACAAAAGAGTTCAATTTTAGCAAGAGCAACTTTTGAGACGCCTGTAAAACAATTTGTAAGTGCGTCGATAAAAGGAGCAAAAGATGAATTGTCAAGTGTTATTGAAAACATAATTTTGAATCAGCCGGTTCCTGTTGGTACTGGATTGCCTGGGCTTGCAGTTAAAGTAATCGGACCTTTGGTGAAGAAAGAATCTGAATTAAAAAAAGCAGATAAAAAAATTGTTGAGAAGGTTAATGAATAGTTGTTTTTTAGGATATAAGTTTTTTTAAAG
>CAYXDU010000027.1:4006-7333 GCA_964463895.1 Candidatus Woesearchaeota archaeon
AAATATCTAAAATGGTTAATACAATTGACATGCAGGATTTGAGGTATCTTAATTTGTTTAATAAAGTTACACGTGTTAATACAAAATATTGTTTTGAATATAATAATACAATTTATTTTTGTGTGCCAAAAAATTTAATTAGAAAAGCAATTGGAGAGGATGCGCGGAATATCCGGCGGATTAGTGAAACAATAAGAAAAAGAGTTAAAATTGTGCCGATTCCGAGAGATATTGGTGATGCGAAATTTTTTATCGAAGCAGTTGTGAGTCCTGTTCAAATAAAAGAAATGGAAATTAATGAAAATGAAATTATTGTTGGCGGAAATGTTCAGACAAAAGCGTCGTTGATTGGGAGAAACAAAAGACGGCTTTTGGAAATGCAGGAAATTGTAAGAGATTTTTTTAAAAGGGAATTTAAAGTTCAGTGAGATTTCAGAATATAAATGTTTAAAAACAATTAATTTATTGAAATCTTATGAAAGAATTAATCAAAAATCTTGAAGAAATAGAACCAATTACTTTCATAGCAATAGGAAAACATATGGGATTTTATATCAACCATAAAATATATAAGTATAAAAATAAAAAAGTATTGGGAATTAATCATGAAACTCCAGAGATGGAAATTCTTTCTGAGGATTGGTATAAATATTTCGTTTTCAAAAAACCAGTTTACAAAAAACATTTTGGGTTATCTTTCCTAAATATGGACCTTTCAATGGGAGTTGGTTACGGTGAAACAGAATACTCTAATTTAGTTTTAGAGAAAAATTGTAACCTTCCAATTTCTGAAACTTATCAAGGAATCTGTGCCCAACTTGAAAAAGAAGGTTTTGATGTTAGAGATTTTGTCCAAAAAATAAAAAGATATGTTGAACCCAATTTAAAAGAAAGATTTAATTTAAAACATAAATTTGAAGATATTTCTTCTGTTGCAAATATTGAATATTTCTAATCACAACGTTTTTAAACTATTTTTATGATTAATTTAACATGGGATTAAAGAATGCTGTTAAAAAATTAAAGGACAGGAAGAAATTCCGATGGAAGGACAGAAAGTATAAAGTTCAGACATTGGATTTGTATGCAAAGTCCGACCCACTGGAAGGTGCGAATCAGGCAAAAGGAATTGTTTTGAAGAAAGTTCAAAAAGAAGCAAAACAGCCAAACTCAGCGATGAGAAAATGCTGCACTGTTCAGCTGACAAAAAACGGAAAATCTGTAACTGCTTTTATTCCTGGAAATCTTGCTCAGAAATTTATTGACGAGCACGATGAAGTTATGATTGAAAGAATTGGCGGAAAACAGGGACGAAGTAAAGGTGATATTCCCGGTGTTAGATATAAAGTAATTAAAGTAAATGATCAGCCATTGGATAGATTGTGGTTAGGTAAGATACAAAAGGGTAGAAGATAAAATGGGAACAATTAAAAATATTGAAGTTTCTTTTGATCTTTACAAAGACAAAGTTTCATCCTACATTCACAGAATATCTAATTCAGAGGTTTCTCCACACTATAGGGGTTCTTCTGTTACAATTTATTCTTTAAAGAATTTTATAGGGTCTATTTCTACTTCTTTTAATGACCATACAAGAAATATAATTATTGCATTGGACCCTACTTTTAGTGGCTCTGATAAGATTATGCGAAGATTAGAAGAATTAATAGGAGAAAAATTTAATTAAAATGGAACAAGAACAAATCATAAAACAAAAAATTAATTTGGAGGGTAGAAGATAGGATGGGAACTCATACTAGTGTTGATAATATTGGAGAGTCAGCAAGAGGTTTAGGAGCTGGCGGAGAAGATTATTTTAGAGAACCAGTAGTTAAAAGCGAATCTAAATATAAAATGAAAATAGACAAAAAACTTTATGATGAGGAAATATCTGAAGAATTGAATAATTTAAGAGCAGAGTACATTGTAAATAACGGAGAGTATGATTTTTCGATAAAAACCAGGGATAATGAAATTGTCCATGTTTTTCCATCTCTTAAGAAATTTAATAATCCTGAGAAGATAGTTCTTGTTTTTGAGAAAGATAAAAGTAAAGCAAAAAGTAAAATTGAGGAGTTATTAAAAAAATAAAATGACAAATCAAGAACAAACTCAAGATATTAAACAAAAAATGAATTTCAAATTATTTGATAAATATGATGTTTCACAAATTGAAGTTAAAGACCCTGGGTTGAAAATTTCAATAAATCTTGAGCCGAAATTACTTGTTAAATCCGAGGGGCGAAATGTTGTGAAATACGGACAGACACGTGTTAATATTGTTGAGCGTTTGATGAATCGTTTGGCTACTGCAGGGCATAGAGGTAAAAAACACAAGATTGAGAAAGGGAATTCTTCTGGAAAATATGTTAAGAATATGAAGATTGTTTTGGAAGCTTTTGATATAATTGAAAAGAAGACAGGGAAAAATCCTGTGGGGGTTTTGGTTCAGGCGATTGAAAATTCTTCACCGCGTGACGAGGTTACAATGATTGAATACGGTGGTGCGAGATATCCGCAGGCAGTTGATGTTTCTCCAATCAGAAGAATTAATTTGTCTTTAAAGCACATTGCTCAGGGTGCATCTGATAAAGCGTTTAATAAAAAGAAAACTTTGGCTCAGGGATTGGCTGATGAAATTGTCATGGCTTCTGAAGAAAACGGAGATAGTTTTGCAGTGCGAAAAAAGAAAGATGCTGAATCTCAGGCTGACTCTGCTCGATAGTTTTTGAGTATAATAATTTTTAAAAAGAGTTGATTTGTTTGAATTTTATGCACCATTCACATTTACTAAGGAAAACTAAAAGATTAGAAGATAGAATAAAAATTTATTTCCCTGATTTTGAAAAAAAGGGATATTTATCTGCAGTAGATGAAAACATAGGATCTAGACATTGGCTTTATTTAATAATTCATGATGATGAAGGCTATCACAGAGGTTCTGTTTCTTTTAATAATGATTTTACACCAGATATGATTTTTTCTCAAACAGGACATCCTTTGGGTTTTTATTTGATTTATCCTGAAGCTGATTTTATAATGAGTCTGGAAGGGGAAAAATTAGATTCGAGAGAGGGGATTAATTTTATTTTTAGAAAAACAAAACAGATTGCAAAACCTGAATATGAAATTGGGCAATTTTGAAAATGAAAGAAAAAACAAAAAATAATTTATTGAAAGCACTTGGAATAGCAACGATAATTGCAGGAAGTTTTGGGGTTTATTGTCTGACTGGAATGAAAAAAGGTCACACATTTTCAAAACCGCAGGAATATTATGATTCTGTTGCTTATGAAGCAACAAAGAAAAATTATTCTTTTTCAGAAT
>CAYXDU010000028.1:0-1477 GCA_964463895.1 Candidatus Woesearchaeota archaeon
AAAATGGGTCCTTATGAAAAAGGGCAAATGGTGAATATTCCAAAGGAAATTGCAAAAATTTTGGTTGATAGCAATAAAGCAGAGTTTATTGAGAAGTAAAAATAACTAAGCTATTTTTTCATTCGTCTTCTGCAGTGGCATAGAACGAAAGTAAGATTTATTAACCTCTTTAGTTTTGATTTTTTATGATAAGTATAAGCAGATTAATTATGGGAATTATTTTTATTGTTGGAGGTTTTGTTTTAACAGTTGTAAGTTTTTTTAGTTCATTTGTTTTTTTGATTTATTCAATTCCTATGATTATCATTGGTATTTGGATGTTGGCTAATAAAAATGAAGATAAAATTGAGGAAAGGCAAGATTTAAATAAAAAGAAAGGCAAGAAATAAAATGGCAAAAAAAGAAATAATTATTTCAACAACTAATGAAATTCCCGGAAAACAGATTAAGGAAATTTTGGGTGTTGTTCGGGGAAATACTGTTCGTGCGCGAAATATTGGAAGAGACATTGGTGCTGCATTTAAGAATTTTGTCGGAGGTGAAATTAAGACATATTCTGAAATGACTGCTCAATCACGTGATGAAGCATTTAACAGAATGGTTAACGACGCTGTTAGCAAAGGCGCTGATGCAGTTATTGGAATGAGATTTATGACTTCTATGGTTATGCAAGGTGCTTCAGAAATGTTGGCTTTTGGAACTGCTGTTAAGTTGAAATAAAATGATAAAGATCACAAAAGGAAAAAACGATTGGTTAGAAATTTTTTGGGGAGGTTTGTGGATAATCTCTGTTGTTTTTCTTTTTTTATTTGTAAATTTTTTTAGTAAAAATGATTTTATATTTGGAGTTCTTTTTTTGGTTTTAACTATAATTTCTATTGTTCTTTTAACTATAATTGGTCGTAGATTAAATAAAAGAATATAAGCCTGTGACCGGGGTCGAACCGGCGACCTACTGCTAACTTGTAAATTAAATTTTTTAGTACAAGGCAGCCGCTCTGCCACTGAGCTACACAGGCATGTTATAAAAGATTGAGAAATAATTAGTTTAAAAGATTTGTTGTTGGATATATATTTTGCAGATTAATTATCTTTAAATAATATGGTTTGGGGTTTAGATAATGAATGAAACTAAAGAAGAGAAAATAAATTTTTTAGAAGAGATAATTAATGTAGCAGAAAAAAATCCAGAAATCATTACAAAAAATGGAAGGGGGATATTTTCTGCAGATTGTGCTCCTATGGATGAAAAATGTGTGATTGGTTTGCATCTTGATAATAAAGGGAAAGCATATTTTAAAGTTGAAGGAACTTATCTAGCTTCTTCAAATCTGGGAAGAATTTATTCTCCTGTAGTTTTGTTAAACGTGGCAGACAGATATTTTTCGAGATATGTTGATAAGTTTAAGAATTCTTTTTTCTTAACTGAAACAAGAGAAGGTGGAGAAGACCTTTTAGATAAAATTAGATAATTATT